>CADBPK010000275.1 GCA_902796465.1 uncultured Erysipelotrichaceae bacterium
AGAGATCCAGCATTTCCACGGTACAGGCGACCTCTGGGCAAGTACATTCCTCGGTGCAATGGTCAACGGCAGAAGTCTGGACGACGCACTCCGTATCGCATGTGAATTTGTCAGGGAAAGCATCCGCCTTACTCTTGCGGAAGAAAACCACAACACATACGGCGTCAATTTCGAACAGGCGATTCCCTATCTTTCTTATCTGATCAATGCATGAGTCTTCAAAAAAACCGTTTCACTTCAATCGTTAGTGAACGGTTTTTTCTTTTACTCCTGTGTGTGATAGATTCCCAGTTTTTTCAGGGGATCCAGCGGAATATCTGTAATACTTTGCAGTATTGCCTTGACCAGCCAGATGAAGAAGATCATGACAAGAATAGGTATTACGGCAGACGTGACGATCAGAACCGCAATAGCTTCAATGAACCGGTTTAAAATACCTTCGAAATTCTTCAAAACACTCGAAACTCCGCCTCCGACTGTATTCAGGAACTTATCCAGAAGGTTCTGATCCTTTGCGTTTTCCTGTATCTCCTGTGTGCTTTCCTTGGCGGAATCGATCGTTTCCTGTATGGAATTTTCATAGGTTTTTTCGATTGTTCTGGAAACTCCGACACTGACAGGTATTACTGTAAAAACCACCGCGGCAAGCAGAACCATCCGGACACCCAGCTTCAGCCACCTTTCTTTCCGTAAAAACAGATTTATGAGAAGAATAATACAGGCTGTGGGAACCAGGATCTGAAATGCGGCAATTCCCGTTATAGACAGCAGATATTTTTCGAGAAAGATCGCACAGAGAACGATCAGGGAATATGTGCTGACATCTGCAAGTTTGTCAGCGATCGGACTTCCCGCATCCCCGGGCAGAACGGTGATTGCCACGGAAGCTGCTGTTGAAGCGGCAGTGATCTCCATGATCGTATTCCGCTTCTGATCAAGATATTCGACCTTATCTGCCGTAAAGGCTCGTGATGTCGCAAAGCTTTTGAGCAGAGTAAACGAAAGAACAGCGGCAAGCAGCAAAAGTCCTGCCTGTATGTAAAGCCTTGTTTTCTCTTCCTTAATCATCATTTCCTCCCGCATAAAACCATATATAAATATTCTATCATTATTA
This sequence comes from uncultured Erysipelotrichaceae bacterium, assembly GCA_902796465.1. GTDB lineage: Bacteria > Bacillota_I > Bacilli_A > Erysipelotrichales > Erysipelotrichaceae > Bulleidia. The sequence continues at coordinate 1,115 of CADBPK010000275.1, forward strand.
TTCTTTTCAATGCAGGAATCTCAATGTCCGCTTATAATGAAGATAATATTGGAGCAGCATATGAATAAATGGACCAGAAAAAGAATCATCGACGCATTCTCGGAACTTGTTTTCGAGTACGGTTATGAAGACGTGACAGTAACCATGATCATGGATAAGGCAGAAGTCGGGAAAACGACGTTTTACCGCTATTTCCAGAATAAGGCAGACGTCCTGTACGCCCGCTGCAAGGATATGTACGATTCAGCGATCAATGACAAAGACTGTCTGAATCTGGAAGACCTTTTCACCCGCCTGTTCCGCTTCTCACGTGAGCACCCGGAAGAGCTGTCCATGTATGATACGATCGGCTATGATTCCTACCGGGATTTTATGTACAAGTACACATACAATACCGGGAAAAGGATCATGGAAAGTGCATGGGGCAGACCGCTTACCGTCAAGGAGGATTTCCATGTGGCCTTCTTCTGCGCAGGAGGATCCAAAATGCTGGAAGAATGGACATGCGGAAAATACAGAACCATGACACCTGAGGAAGCCGGACATGAATCTGCCAGCATGATGCATACCCAGTACGATGTGGATCTACAGGATACAAAAACCAAAAAAGGAGTGAAGTAAAAAATTTCAGGTAAACCTGAAATTTTTATTTCTCAAAACATTTTTTCATGAAGGCATCTGCGGTATCAATGACTTCCGGTGTCCAGAATTCAGATCCGCCGTGATCCGCACCGCCGATCAGGTACATAGTCACATCATGTCCTGTTTTCTTCATCTGTGTATACAGCCGTTCATTGCACTCCGGATGCACGGTTCTGTCTTTTGTGCCGTGGAATATCAGCATCGGCGCGATCACAGTGGATTCATCGATGTTGCATTCCGCTGACATAGCCCGGCGCATTTCCTCGTTTTCATTGAGATTGATGCCGCCTGCTTCCAGTCCTTCCGGTGAGTCCGGCATGCAGTGATTCGGCGTGGAAGGATTGCTGTAATCAAACATGAAGCTGGTGGAACCATAGTAATTAATTATTCCGGATACTTCCCCGCTGATGCCGGGGAACAGATTCTCTTCCGTATCATCATTATGACGGAAACCGCCGTACACAGCTGTATGCCCTCCGGAGGAACTGCCCGCCAGAATAACACGTTCACTGTCAGCGTTATACTCCGCCGCATGTTTCTTCATAAACCGGACTGCATTCAGCGCGTCGATGACCGGGGCCGGGAATGATGCGATGCCGGAATGTCTGTATTCCACGATCGCGCAGACATATCCCTTCTCCGCCATCCTTGCCAGAAGCGGGACACCGTGATGGATATGCTGCTTTTTCCATGCGCTGCCCTGTACATAAACGAAGCACGGGAACGGACCTTCCTTCCCGTTCCGGGAATACGGGATCAGGATCTGCAGATGAAGCGGATATCCGTCTACGTTTGCGTATTCCACATCCTTCAGGTAAACGACTCCCCTTTCATCTCCTGTGGTCTGGATAACAGGGAATTCCTCATTTTTATATTCCGGATACTCTTCATACGTCCATTTTTTAACTTCCATATATTCCTCCTGCCGGCTTTCGGCCGCTTTTCTCTCTCAAACCAAGTATATCATACAAAATGGATCATTCGTTTATCAGATAGTCTTCATGCATGTTCCAGGCGACATGAAATGCACAATAAGCCTATATACTGCGATGCCGGAGTATAATATGCATGTCCGGGAATCAGTAATTCCCGGAAGAATGGGAGAACGCAATCATGAAAAAAGGACTCATTATGGAAGGCGGTGCCATGCGCGGACTGTTTACATGCGGTGTTATAGATGTCCTGATGGAAAACGGTATTGTTTTTGACGGCGGTGCCGGCATCTCTGCCGGTGCGGTATTTGGCTGCAATTATAAATCACACCAGATCGGAAGACCGCTGCGCTACAACACAACATACTGCCGGGATCCCCGCTACTGCAGTATCCGCTCACTGATCAAAACAGGTGATCTGTTCGGGGCAGAGTTCTGTTACCGCACACTCCCGGAAATACTGGATCCTTTTGATACAGAGACATTCCGCAATGATCCGATGGAGTTCTATATCGGC
>CADBPK010000276.1 GCA_902796465.1 uncultured Erysipelotrichaceae bacterium
CCGGTTGCCTGTTCGATGGCCTTGATATTCCGGCCTTCACGGCCGATGATGCGTCCCTTCATCTCTTCGCTCGGCAGATTGACCGTGGATACTGTCCGTTCGATCACTTCTTCCTGGGCATAATGATGAATTGCGTTTGCAATAATGTTTCTGGCATTGTCAGCAGCTGCTGTCTCTGCTTCTTCCTCTTTTTCCCTCAGGTACGCCGCAATTTCCTGTTCCGTCTTCTTTTCGACGATACCCATCAGTTCTGCTTTGGCTTCTTCCTGTGTGAGATTGGAAACTCGTTCGAGAACAACGATCTGGTTATTGATCCGCTGCTGTAATTCATTTTCCATTTTGCTGAGATTTGCAAGTTTGTTGTCGACAGATTTTGTTTTGCTGTCTAATTCCTTCTCCTTTTCGACTAAATTCTGCTCACGAAAATTCAGGCTGTCTTCACGACGTACGAGTTTATTTTCCGTCTGCTGGATCTTATTTCTCTGATCCTTTAATTCTTTCTCCGCCTGCAGCTTCATTTCATAGACCTGCTGCCGGCCATCCAGATTGGCCTGACGGAGCATAGTTTCCGCTTTAGAATTTGCTTCTTCAAGAATGTCCTGTGACTTGGCTACATTTCTGTCCAAGCCCATCTTTCCGGCGATCATCATGACGAGGATGCCGAGAATAACACCTACAATACCAGCGAAAATGGCGGCTAAAGTCAAGTTCATATTTATCCCTCCATTTTCAATTTTTCAACTGATACGGGATTTCTCCCGTCAAATATTATACCTGTGCAGGAACTATTTCTCAAGAAAAGAAAAGCCCACTTTACAGTGAACTTCCCTTTTTCGAAATTATTCTTCTGTTTTCTGCGGCTGCGGGAAAAGTCTTTCCTTGATCTTCCCTGCGATTTCTTCCTGTACAGCCGGATTTGATTTCAGGAATTCGCGTACGGACGCAACACCCTGACCGATCTTTTCGCCGTTGTAGGAGAACCATGCACCGGCCTTGTCAATGATGTCATATTCCACACCCAGGCTGATCAGTTCATCCATTTTGGAAATGCCTTCCCCGTAGATGATATTGACTACAGCTGTCTTGAACGGTGGTGCGACTTTGTTCTTGACGATCTTGATCTTGGTGGAGTTTCCGTATACTTCCGTTCCGTTTTTCAGCGCTTCGCCCTTACGGACATCCAGACGTACGGAAGAATAGAACTTCAGCGCCCGGCCGCCGGGTGTCGTTTCCGGATTGCCGAACATGATGCCGACTTTCTCACGCAGCTGATTGATGAAGATCGCGGTCGTGCCGGTATGGTTCATGGCACCGGCCAGCTTTCGCATTGCCTTGGACATCAGGCGGGCCTGCAGACCGATGGAGGAATCTCCCATCTCCCCGTCCAGTTCCGCCTGCGGCACGAGAGCCGCAACGGAGTCGATGACGACCAGGTCGATCGCGCCGGACTTGATCAGTACTTCCGCGATATCGAGAGCCTGTTCCCCGGAATCCGGCTGGGACAGGATCAGTTCATCGATATTTACACCGAGATTCTTCGCATATACGGGATCAATGGCATTTTCAGCATCGATAAATGCGCATCTTCCGCCGGCTTTCTGGCATTCCGCAATGGCGTGCAGCGCAAGTGTCGTTTTACCGGAAGATTCAGGTCCGTAGATCTCTATGATCCTTCCCTTCGGATAGCCGCCGATTCCCAGTGCCGCATCCAGTGTCAGTGAACCGCTCGGGATCGCATCGACAGATACTTCCGCCCGGTCGCCCAGACGCATGATGCTGCCTTTGCCGTGTGTCTTTTCAATGGTTTTTATCGCTTCGGACAGGAGCTGATCTTTTCTGTCTTCTGTTATTATTTCTTCTTTCTTGGCCATTTGCTTTCTCCTTCAATCACTATATTCGCAGTATTTTCTGTTTGTTATTTTGTTTCAAGAATATATGGTTTCAGCTGGTTGTAATACTGAATGCCGCTGGCAATGCTGATAAAGGCTGAGAACCAGAGCATAACGTCGCTGACCGGCAGACTCCACATTTCAAACGGGAGATTGTTCAGCAGGATCAGGGCGATCGTAAGCATCTGCATAACTGTCTTCAGTTTGCCCATCATGCCGGCGGAAACGACTTCCCCGTTGATCGCCGCAACCAGTCTGCAGCCATCCACGAAGATATCCCTTCCGATCATGAGGATGACCGGGACAACAGGGATGATGCCGCGTGAGATGAACAGCAGGAACATCGTTGTGGTCAGCAGTTTGTCTGCGATCGGATCGAGGAACTTGCCGAACGTTGTCTGCATATTCCTGGTCCTGGCAATATGCCCGTCCAGGGCATCGGTGATCGATGCGATAAAATAAATGATCAGGACGATCAGATTCACAGAGGAAAGACTGATGGAGCCCAATGTAAATACAGGCATTTCAATTCCGTAGGAAATATACGGAAACAGATATACAAGCACCAGGATCGGCACCAGAACGATTCTCAGTACAGTCAGACGATTTGGCAGATTCATATAAAAACTATCCTTTCAGCAGTTCTTTATATTATACCATGAATACGAAAAAAAGGAGGACACTGTGATCCTCTCATATACAACACAATCATAAGCCATGTTCTGTCCGCCTTGCGGCGCGGCAGCCATTTATCTCTTGCCTGAGCAAGCCCTCCTCCGCTTCATTTCGCATCGGACCGGTTCCCCTACCAAATTTGGGTTTCTCGCTTGCGGGGTTTATCGCGTTCCACTCCCGCTGTTTCCGGCGGGACTTCGTCACTGTGACACGTTACGGGCGGCGGCCATGGATTTCTCTTTAGGCTTTCGCTCCGCCGTCATCCTTGCGGATGCCTGGTCTTATTTCTTAGGCCAGCACAATCACTACTGTCATCGCAGACAGTGCGAGCATGGACTTTCCTCTGACACATATGTGCCAGCGGCTGCCTCATGTGTTGAATACTGTTTATTTGCTGCTGTTCTCAAAAACCTGCTTTTCCAGACGGCTCAGACGTTTCAGAATATCCACGTTGCTGCCGGCGGTCAGAATCGGATCGGCATCATCCTGCGCCCTTGCCCTGCCTTCAATTTCGATCAGTTTTGCACGCAGCGATGCATTTGTTTTTTCCATTTCTGTCAGTTTTCTGTCGAGATCGTTCAGGCGCCTCTCGTATGTCTGATAATCCTGAATGACGAGGTCCAGCAGCTGATCGACCTGGTCAGGATTATAGCCTTTAAAATCAATGTCAAATTCTTTGTCCACGATCGTCTGGGGATCTAAATTAAGTTTTCCAGCCATACTCCAGCCTCCTTTTTAAGATTATCTCATTGAGGTTTTCAAAAAGCAATAAAGGTTCAATAATTAAACGAACAAATGTATAATATAAAAAGTATGATAAACTATCCGGGCGGTGCCAAAAAAAGAACGCTTCCTGTATCCAGAACTTCATTCTCCAACCGGGGCATGAACCTGGAAAAGGATATCAATCAGACCAATCAGTATTATCTGGATACCGATCAGGCTGTCATCCACAAGAAGCCCACACCGGTGCAGATCGTGCACGTGGATTACCCTGCCCGCTCAGCCGCCAAGATCACAGAAGCGTATTTCAAGATCCCCAGTACGACAGACTACAACGGGATCTACCGTTCCAGATATATCGATTTTGAAGCCAAGGAATGTTCCCTGAAAACTGCCTTTCCGCTGAAGTCGATCCACCAGCACCAGATCACCCATCTGGAGAGTGTCATGAAACACGGTGCGATTGCCTTCCTGATCATACGGTTTACACATCTGAATGAAACATATTTTGTGAAAGCGGATCTTCTGATCTCCTTTATCAGGTCAACTGAGCGGAGTTCGATCCCTTATGCATGGTTTCAGGAAAATGGTACAATAATACCATCCAGTTACATCAAACCTGTGGATTACCTCAAGGTAGTC
>CADBPK010000277.1 GCA_902796465.1 uncultured Erysipelotrichaceae bacterium
GAAGTGAAACCGCAGCCGAAGCAGCAGAGAACCGCACCGGCACGAAAAGATTTCAAAAACTACCGTGTGCCGAACCCGTTCCGTCTGCTTGCCCAGAAGCCGGTAACGCGCAGTGATGAAGCAAACCGCATGGCTGCCGTCGAAAAAGGTGAGCTGCTGATCAGGGTTCTGAAGAATTTTGATATCGAAGCGCAGCTGGTCGATACCCATATCGGTCCGTCTGTCACCCAGTTTGAGATCAAGCCGGATGCCAATGTCAAGGTATCCCGCATCATGGCGCTGACAGATACGATCAAAATGCAGCTGGCAGTGAAGGATATCCGTATCGAAGCCCCGATTCCGGGACGTCCTGCCGTCGGCATCGAAGTTCCGAACCCGGAAAGCACGCCTGTCATGATGCGCGAAATCATCTCGCGGATACCGGAAAAGGAAAGAAATTCACCGCTTCTGTTTGCGGTCGGCAAAGACCTGCTGGGCGAACCGGTATTCTGCCGTCTGGACAAGATGCCGCATCTCCTGATCGCCGGCGCTACCGGATCGGGAAAATCGGTGTGTATGAATTCGATCATCACATCCCTGCTTCTCAGGACAAAACCGGATGAAGTAAAGATGCTGCTGATCGACCCGAAGAAAGTGGAATTCACACCTTACCGGCAGATCCCGCATCTGATCGGCCCTGTGATCAACGACGCAAACCAGGCCAGCAATGCCCTGAAAGTGATCGTGAAGATCATGGATGAAAGATATGACGCATTCTCAAAGGCAGGTGCGCGTAATATCACTATTTATAATGAGAAGGTAAAACAGCAGGGAGGCCGTCCGAATGAAGATGGTTCACCGGCACCGAAGCCTTTCCCGTATATCGTTGTAATCATCGATGAGCTGGCAGACCTGATGGTCGTAGCCGGCAAGGAAGTTGAATCGAGCATCCAGCGTATTACACAGCTGGCACGTGCTGCAGGTATTCATCTGATCGTCGCCACACAGAGACCTTCGACCGATGTCATCACCGGACTTATCAAGGCAAATATCCCGTCCCGTATCGCATTCTCGGTTTCCAGCGGAATTGATTCCCGTACGATTCTGGATCATGTCGGTGCGGAAAGACTGCTCGGAAACGGCGATATGCTGTATATGCCGATCGGTCAGAGCGGCGCAAGACGTGTGCAGGGTGTATTTGTCTCTGATGAGGAAGTAATGCGCATTACGGAAGCAACTTCCAAACAGGCTGTACCGATGTATGATGATGCCTTTGTTCTTCTGGAAGGAATCAATGACGGCACAGGGGTCGGCGGCATATCCGATGTTGAAGCGGATCCGCTGTTCCAGGAAGTAAAGAAATTCGTGATCGAATCCAAAAAAGCTTCCACATCACTTCTGCAGAGAAGATTCGGGATCGGCTATAACCGTGCTGCCCGTATGATCGACGAGCTTGAAAGAGCAGGCGTGATCGGACCGGCACAGGGCAGCAAACCCCGCGAAGTCTTTGCCAAAAAAGAAGAATAAACGGAGTTAGTGCAAACTAATTGACTTTCCGGAAACAGACAGTTATTCTGAATACAGCAGGAGGCAAATATGAATTTCAGTACATTTGTGATTCTCTGTCTGATCATTCTGATTGTCTGTATCGATGTCAGATATCTTATAAAAAACGGAATCGGTGACTGCACCGGGAATTGTGCCGGCTGCGGAGGCTCATGCAAATGGGCAAAAGACATCAAAAAAGCACGGAAAGCGATCCAAAAGGAAAAGAAACTGGGCAGATCCTGAAAAGATCTGCTTTTTTATATGAATTTGTCCTGCAGTCCCAAAAAGAACAAATATGCATAGGTCATATTAGTGAAAAATTCCCAAAAACAGCAAATACGCGCATTTGTATTCGTTTTGGCATTTATTCATAATGATGCCGGAGGATAAATCAAATGTTAAATACCTGTGTAATTGTAGGCAAAGTTGCCGCTGTACCCGAGATCAAACGGACCGTAAACGGAAATGTCGTAGCGAACATGATCGTTGAGGCAGACCGGAGCTTCCGGAATGAGAACGGTGAGATCACAAAAGACCTGTTCAAGATCATCCTGTGGAGGGGAATCGCCGAGGAATGCGCCGCCGTATGCGGACCGGGAAGCCTCGTGGCCGTCAAGGGCAGACTGCAGTCCGATGTCCATGAAAAAGACGGAAGATCCTGGTACAATACGGAGATCGTCGCAGAAAAAGTCAGTTATCTGCCGCAGAACGCTGCCGTATGAGGAAAGAGAGTCGAGTACTCTCTTTTTCATACGCATATGTTTTGTGTTAGAATGAAGCACAGGAAAAGAGGATACAGACATGGCTTTTGATTCATTGAGCGAACGTTTGAATAAAACAATGCGTGATGTTGCAGGTAAAGGCAAACTCACGGATAAAAATATGGAAGATATGCTGAAGGAAGTGCGTCTTGCACTTCTGGAAGCGGATGTAAACTACCGGATCGTTAAGCAGTTTCTGGAAGAGATCCGTGAAAAGGCGAGAGGCGAAGATGTTCTGAACAGCGTAGAGCCCGGACAGATGCTCGTCAAAATCGTGCATGACCAGATCATTGAACTGCTCGGTCATGAAGATGCAGAACTGGCTTTTA
>CADBPK010000278.1 GCA_902796465.1 uncultured Erysipelotrichaceae bacterium
CATGCGGCGGAATACCGCGGAAATGCAAGAATACCGGCGGAAACGATTTCCCCGGAAATGTTTTTATCCCTTGCGGGAGAGTTCGGATATGCGGACGCGCAGGAGAAGGATGCGTATTCCATGAGTTATCTGTTTGAAACGGAAGAGCTGGGAATCCTGATGCTGGATGCCAATACAAGGGAATATCCGGGCGGGATCAGGCCGGAAACACTGGAATGGGCAGAAAAGGTCCTGCAGAAATCGGAAGAAAGGGGTATCCCTGTCATCAGCGTTACGCATCAGAATGTGATCTGCCAGAATCCGTTCATGGACAGGGGATTTGTCCTGGATAATCATGAAGCGGTGAAAGTGCTGTTAAATAAATATCATGTTCCGGTAAATCTCAGCGGGCATTGCCATATGATGCATACTGCAGTTTCGGGAGATCTGCGTGATATTTCCGTCGGAAGCCTGATGATCTCCCCGCTGCACTACGGGATCCTGATGATGCCGGAAGGAAAATTTGAAACGAAACGCATCGGGATCCTGGAACAGGAGGCGTACAGCAGGTTCCGGGAAGCAGTCGGCGCGCAGATCCGGAAGGAACTGGACGCAAGGATCCCCGGCGGGGAAGACAATGAAAAAATGGCTGAATTCTCCGTCCGGGCAAATCATGCGCTCTTCTCCGGGAACACCAGTCTGTTCGCGCAGCTGAGGCAGGATGAAGTATTTGATCTCTGGAAAAAGAAAGCACCGGATGCATTCTGGCTTGCCTATATGAAAACATATCTCTGCGAAGACCGGGAATACGGGAAAGACAGTGCCGATGATCTCAGAAGTATTCTTTTTGGCAGGAATAAACCATTCGGAAAACAGGAATGAAAACGCAATGCGTTATATAATAAAAACAGAAACAGACAATATACATAATCATTAAAGAGGTATCTATGAAACCTGAAGACAAGAAAAAACTGAAGCTGGCGGCAGTGGATATCCGAAAGGGGATCATGGAGTCCACCCATGCCGCGAAAAGCGGACATCCGGGCGGAAGTCTTTCCGCTGCGGATGTGATCGCCTACCTGTATTTCCATGAGATGCGGATCCGTCCGGAAGAACCGGACTGGGAGGACCGCGACAGGTTTGTATTATCCAAAGGACATGCGGCGCCGGCTGTGTATGCAGCGCTTGCCCTGAAGGGATTTTTCCCGATGGAAGACCTGCAGACACTGCGTCATATCGGGTCGCATCTGCAGGGACATCCGAATATGAACCTGACGAAGGGAATCGACATGTCCACCGGGTCCCTGGGACAGGGACTGTCCTGCGCTGCCGGCATGGCAAAAGGCGCAAAGCTGCGGAAAAAGGATATCAATGTTTATGCCTTGTGCGGGGATGGTGAAATGGATGAAGGCATCATCTGGGAAGCAGTGATGTTCTCGGCGCATTACAAACTGGATAATCTCTGCATCATGGTGGATGTCAACGGTCTGCAGATCGACGGCAGGACATCAGATGTCATGAACACCGACCCGCTGGACAGGAAATTTGAAGCATTCGGGTGCCATGTTTACCATGTGGAAGGACATGATTTCGAAAGCCTGGACGGGGGTTTCCGTCATTTCCATGAGAATCACGGAAGCGGAAAACCGACAGTACTTTTGATGGATACGGAAAAGGGAAAAGGCATTGCCTATATGGAAAGCGAAGCAGGATGGCACGGAAAAGCGCCGAATGATATGCAGTACAAGCTGGCAATGGCGGAACTGGAAGCCCACAGGATGGCGCTGGAGGTCTTATGAGCGAAATGAAAGCAACGAGAGTCAGCTATGGTGAAGCGCTGAGAGATCTCGGGAAAGAACATGAAGACATCGTAGTTCTGGATGCGGACCTGGCCAATGCCACAAAAACGGAACTGTTCCGGGACGCGTTTCCCGACAGACATATCGAATGCGGTGTGGCAGAACAGAATATGTACGATGCGGCAGCCGGTCTTTCCACGATGGGACTTGTGCCGTTTGCGTCAACGTTTGCGATGTTCTCTGCCGGCAGGGCATTTGAGATGATCCGCAATACGATCGGTTACGGACATCTGAATGTCAAGATCGCCGCGACTCATGGCGGCATATCCGTCGGAGAAGACGGTGCCTCCCACCAGTGCTGCGAGGATTTTGCCCTGATGCGGACGATTCCGGGTCTGGTGGTGATGTGTCCGGCAGACGATATTGAAGCAAAGGAAATGGTCAGGGCAGCATATGCATATAAAGGACCTGTATATATGCGCTTTTCCAGAGCGGCATCCCCGGTCTTCCATGATGAGAATCATGTATTTGAGATCGGAAAGGGAGAAGTTCTGAAAGAAGGAAAAGACGCGGCCGTGATCGCCAACGGCATCCTCGTTCCCGAAGCACTGAAAGCAGCGGAAATGCTGGAAGCGGAAGGGATCCATATCCGCGTGATCAATATTTCAACGATCAAGCCGCTGGATGAGGAGATCATCCTGCAGGCAGCGGAAGAATGCCCGTTTCTTGTTACAGCTGAGGAACATACGATCATCGGCGGACTGGGTGAGGCAGTGTGCTCCCTTGTGAGTGAGAGGCATCCGGTACCTGTATACAGGATTGGTATCCGGGATGAATTTGGCCATTCCGGACCGGCAAAGGAACTGCTGGATGAATTCGGACTGACGGCTCCGCATATTGCGGAAGAAGTGAAAAAACATATCTGATACATAAAGCGACAGACTTTATATAATAAAGCAGTATAAAAGTACGGCCCGGATCAGTTCCGGGTCTCTTGTTTTCATGCATGCAAAGGAAAGATACATACAGCGAAGCACACCGCTATTCGATGAATCAGATGAACAGGAAAAATCCGCAGTCTCATTCCGGCTGCGGATTTTGAAAAAGGATTGGATTACCAAATAAAGCTGGGGTCTGGAAAATTAGGGTCAAAAGTTGGGGTCTCCAATTTTGGGGTCTAGACCACCCTGCCTAAA
>CADBPK010000279.1 GCA_902796465.1 uncultured Erysipelotrichaceae bacterium
AAACCGCAGGCAAGGTTCGCACAGATTAAATGTGACATAATGGAACGTTCGACAGATACATAATCATGATATAATATAGGTATTCATAAAAGTGCGAAATGAGGAAGAGGTTTGAAAATGCGTGATCAGGATCAAAAATTTAAAAAAACCGCAAATATGATCCGGATCCGGTCGCTGGCGGTCGCGATTGTTGTCATAACCATAGTTGTTGTCGCATCGGTCTATGTCGGACAACGCTTTTATGCAACAAAGAAGGAGGTGCTTCAGCAGCAATGCGAGCTGAATGCCAAGGAATCTGCCAGAGAATATGACCGGTGTCTGCTCACGCGCGCAAATATTGTAACCGTTGCAGGATATGCTGTCGATATGATGATGAAGTCCGGCAGGGACAACCAGGCGATCCTGGATTATATGACCGCAGAAACGAATTATATCGTTGCCACGTTGGATCCCAGTACCACCGGGATCTACGGCCTGATCAACGGAGAATACCTGGACGGATCGGGATGGGTTCCGGATAAAGACTTTGTACCGAGTGAACGGCCATGGTATGTGGAGACGCTTCAGTCCGGCCATGAGATCACTTTTGTAGAGCCCTATCTGGATATGCAGACTCAGACTGTGATGATGACCGTAACGGATCTGCTTGGGGATGAAAAAAGCGTGATCGCCATGGATGTCAGCCTGGAACCGATCCAGCGGATCATTGAAGAGGTCTCGGATCCTGCTGAAGGAAGTCAGGCCTTTGTTCTGGATTCGGGAGGGATCATTGTTGCACATTCCGATAAGAGCCAGCTTGGTGTGAATTATCTGACGGCTGCTGACGGTCTGTGGCATTCCATTGCCACAAACATTCTTGAGAAAGGTCAGATGCAGTTTGATCTGTCGGCAGAGGAAGGGGATTTTTCCGTTTATGTCGACAAGCTGGAAGAGGGCTGGTGCAGTGTCAGTCTGATCAATACCGATATCTGGTATCAGCCGCTGCAGCGCACCGTTATCATCATCGGCGCGGGTCTGGTTTTGATCATTGCCTTTCTTTCCGTCGTATTTCTTCGCCTCAATGCAAAGAATCAGGCGCTGCAGAGACTGCATACAAGGATCGTTCAGGAGGAGCGCCGCGGTGATGAACTGCAGATGCTTTCCGAAAAAGATCGGATGACCGGACTGTATGACCGCGTCAGCGGAGAACGCAAGATAAATGAACTGCTGGGTGCAGAGGTGGAAGGGGTATTCCTGGAACTGGATATCGACAATTTCAAATCCATCAATGATACCTACGGTCATCAGGTGGGGGATCAGGTGATCCTTGAAGTGGCGGATGCCCTTCACGGAACCTTCCGTTCAAATGATATTACCATGCGTTTGGGCGGAGACGAGTTCGGGGCCTTTGCAGTCGGGATCACGAAGCAGGAAATGGCGGAGGCCATTATCCACCGTCTGTTCCAGAGGCTGGAGAGTCTGGAGATCGCGGAACTTGGGGACAGGAAGGTCAGCGCCAGCGTGGGGGCTGTGCTTTTCACAGGAAAGGAAGCGAAATCCTTCGAAGAACTCTATGCTTCCGTTGATCAGGCCATGTATACAAGCAAGAAGATTTCAGGCAACAGCCTTAGTTTTGCATGAACCGCCGGAATCATGACGGACTTTGAGCATCGAAGATGCGCCAGACGCACGAAGTGCGGATGCGTCCGTCATCGAATCCGGCGGCCGTGAATAGTAACGATTAAAAAGAGTGCGGCCGCAGTCCGGTGCCCATCCGGATCTGCGGCCCGTTTTGTGCGCTAAGGATGCTGTACGAGCAATGAGCCGAGCTGACAAGCCTGCTTGTCCATTTGACGAATGCAGCATACGGCCGGCAAAAAATGATATTGACACAGAGGATGTTCATGGATTATATTCTATTTAGATATTGTTCAAATTAGATAACGGTCTAAATACTATCAGGCAGAATATACCGGAGGGAAAAACGATGCTGATCATCGATCATCTGGAGAAACACTATAAAGGAACGGATAAGGGAGTTACGGATA
>CADBPK010000280.1 GCA_902796465.1 uncultured Erysipelotrichaceae bacterium
CCGTTTGTGCCGATATAGCCGCACCGTCCGGTGCCGATCAGCTGCTGGATGATTGTACTTGTCGTTGTCTTGCCGTCTGTGCCGGTCACGGCGAACAGCTTCAGTTCTTTTTCCGGCGCATCATAAAAGCGTTCCGCGAGTGACGGCAGTTCTTCATCGGTATTTTTTACATATACGACAGGGACGCTTTTTTCACCGATATTCTTTGATGCGACAATAGCTGCCGCTCCCCGGCGGATGGCATCGTCCGCATATGCATGCCGGTCAGCACTGATGCCGGAAATACAGACAAACAGGTCTCCCGGCTCCACTTCCAGGGAGGAAGTTCTGATGTTTCTGAGCGTGACATCACGTTCTGCTTCAGGATACAGATCTCTCAGTTTTTTCATATATTACCTCACAGATATATACGATAAATGACTATTTTTCTCATGGCAAGAAGGAGATTTTTTTCTGCATGCAGGAATCATAAAAAAATATCCCAAAAATCCTAAAAATATATTGCAAAGTAGTGATTAAGTGGTAAGATTGTGGTAGAAAGTGGCACGAAGTGGGGGATAGTGATGGCTTTATTCATGGGTGAATACAGACATAATCTGGATTCCAAAAACAGAATTATTATTCCTGCCAAAATTCGCGATGCACTTGGAGATAAGTTTTACCTGACCAAAGGGTATGACGGCTGTATTTCACTTTATACAGAGGAAAAGTTCGAGAAAATGGTTATGGATCTGCAGAAAAGTCCGTATACCATGGCAAGCGCCCGTACTTATATGCGTGAGCTGATGTCCAAGAGTTCTGAATGTGAAGTGGATAGCCAGGGAAGAATCCAGCTGCCTCAGGTTCTGGTAAAAGATGCCGCACTGCAGAAAGCGTGTGTCATTATCGGTGTTGTAGATCATGTTGAGATCTGGGCAAGCGACAGATGGGAATCCTATCACGAACAGTCTGCCGCAGCATTCGAGGCCACAGCGGAATCGCTGACGGAATTCGTACGGTAATGGAACACAGAAGTGTACTGCTTGCGGAAACCATAGATTACCTGAATGTCGATCCGGCAGGTATCTATGTGGATGCGACTCTCGGAAGAGGCGGTCATGCGAGGGAACTGATCTCCCGACTGGAGAGCGGACATCTCTACGCATTTGATAAAGACGCACAGGCAATTGCGGAAACAGCGGACCGGTTATCCGATGTTTCTTCATATATTACGATGATCAGGAGTGATTTCCGTAATATGGCAGCAGCGCTGGCGGAAAAGGGGATCGATAAAGTCGACGGAATCATGATGGATCTTGGTGTGAGCTCTCCCCAGTTCGATGATCCAGACAGGGGATTCAGCTACCGTTATGATACGCGGCTTGACATGAGGATGGATCAGTCACAGCAGCTTGACGCCTATACGGTCGTCAATACATATCCGGTTAAGGAACTCACAAGGATCCTGCGGGATTATGGGGAAGAAAGATATGCACCGCTGATTTCAAAAAGAATTGAAGCGGAGCGGAAGACCCGTCATATCGAAACGACAGGACAGCTTGTAGAGGTGATAAGAAGCGCACTGCCTGATAAAGTGCTGCGGCAGAAAGGTCATCCTGCCAAGCAGACATTCCAGGCTCTCCGGATCGAAGTGAATCAGGAATTCGATTCACTCCGGGAAGGGCTTGAACAGGCATTGTCATTATTGAAGGTGCATGGGCGCCTTGCCGTCATCACGTTTCATTCCCTTGAGGACAGAATCGTGAAAACGACGTTTAAAAGTTATTCCACTGCTCCGTTTGTTGAGCCTAAGTTGCCGCTGAAAGCTGAACAAATGGAGCAGGCCTCCTTCCAGCTGGTTACGAAAAAACCGGTGACGGCAGGCGAGGAAGAGCTGAATGAAAACCATCGTGCACACAGCGCGAAACTGAGAGTGATAGAAAGAATAAGGGGCTGAAAGAATCATGGCAAAGATCGTCAGAAAAAAGAAAAAGGTAAAAAGAACTGTTAATTTACTGGGTGTTGCGGTAACGATGTTTTTTATTTCTTCGTTTCTGTTTCTGACAAGTTCATTATTCCTGCGCTCCTACAATAACTCCCTGACTGCACAGGTTCAGGAACTGCAGACAAAAACAGCAGGACTGGAAACGCAGAACGAAGCCCTCAAAGTTGAGATCCAGACACTCAGCACAAGGGAACGGGTGGATGAAATGGCTGCTAACAGCGGCTTGACTAATCAGCAGGAGAATATTATAACAATCTCAGACGATACGGAAGGTGAAGCTGAGGAGTAAGAATGAGTTCGAAGAACCGAAATCACTCATTACGCGTAATATACATAACGACACTGGTAGTGATGATGTTACTGACAGCCAGTGTCTTTTTCGTTACAATCGGGAAGATGCATGTCCTTTCGTGGACAGATCTGAGCGCTTATGCGGATAATGCCAACGCTGTTACGGAAAAGATCACTGCCCTGCGCGGCAATATCTACGATCACAACGGCCAGGTAATTGCACAGGATAACAGGACATACAATATTGTCTGTATCCTTGACGAGAACAGACCGCATAACTACGGTGAAGTTGTCTATGTCCAGGACAAGGCAAAAACAGCCCGTATTCTATCCGATATCCTGAAGATAGACTACAACAAGGTACTGGATTACCTGAAGCAGGATATCTATCAGACCGAGCTTGGAAACGGGGGAAGAAACCTTTCCAAATCCGTCCGGGATGAGATCGAAAGCTATGAACTGCCTGGTATTGAATTTACGGATTCCGTCCAGCGTGTCTATCCGCTCGGTGTTTTCGCATCCAATCTGATCGGGTATGCGCAGAACAGCGACACCGGCCAGATGGAAGGAAAGATGGGGCTTGAGCTCTATCTGAATTCCTGGCTGAAGGGCAAGGACGGGGAAAGAACATATCAGGTGGATAAAAACGGTTATATTCTGCCGGGCATGAAGGAAGAGATTACCAGTGCCAGAAACGGCAACAACGTTTACCTGACACTGGACCAGAATATCCAGGCAGCGCTGGAATCCTCTTTTGCCATCACACGAGACAGATTCCATCCGGATCGTACATGGGGTGCTGTTATGGAGATCAACACCGGCAGGATCCTTGCCTGGGGACAGTCACCATCCTTTGATCCGAATAAACTTGAAATCAAGGATTACAATAACTTCGGTGCGGAACTGCCGTACGAACCCGGCTCCACCTTCAAAACATTTACTTGGGCGGCTGCGATCAATGAAGGAGTTTATGAGGATAAGGAAATCTATTCCGGAAGCGAATTCTGCTATACCGTTGACGATGAAGGCAAGCCTAAGCGTACAACAAAAGAAAACGCGTTCGGATGTATTGCGAACGCAAGGAGACATGACTGGGGCATGACGACATATGATCATGGTCTGATCTATTCCGCCAATACCATCGCCATGTCAGTCCTGACGGAAATGATCGATCCGGATATCCACGTTGATTATCTGAAGCGTTTCGGATTCTGGGAGCCTGTAGATACAGACGGTCTGCCGGAAGAAATAGGCACTCTGACACACAGATATCCTTCCGAACAGCTGGCACTTTCCTACGGACAGGGTTCCAGTGTTACGATGCTGCAGCTGCTGCAGGCGTACAGCGCGGTATTCTCTGACGGGAAAATGAAAAAACCGTATTTTGTGGAATCGATCCGTGACAGTTACGATCCTTCCAAAGTATACTATCAGGCAGAAACGAAGATAGTCGGTGAACCGATCACAGAAGAAACCGCAAAGCATCTGCAGAAGATCCTGTACCATGTCGTCAATGATGATGATGGTACCGCCAAATGGTATCAGATCCCGGAATGCAAGCTGATCGGCAAGACCGGAACGACCGAAGTTGCGGAAAACGGTGCTTACCGGAACAAGACAATTACGTCCCTGATGGCCGCATTGCCTGCAGATAATCCGCAGATTATGGTATACTACTGTTTCGAGGCGCATTATGACCCCGGAGCGCATGTTGATTCCGAGGCGGTCGTAAGCCTCCTGCGGAAAGTCGCAATGACTTATGGATTCAACGAAGAAGAAACGAAACCGGAATCCGGTGACGGTGAAGATCAGATGAAAGAGATCGTAACTGTCAGCATGCCGAATGTACTGAATCATTCCGTAAAATATGCCGAGAAAAAACTGAACGGCATTGATACGGAGGTATATGTACTCGGAAAAGGCTCAACGGTCATCGACCAGTTCCCGGCAGCGGGTGATCCTGTTTCTACGGATCAGAAAACATTTATTCTGACGGATACATCAAGTTTTGAGATGCCGGATATGACCGGCTGGACAAGAAAGGATGTGACAGGCCTGTGGGCTGTTACCGGATTCGGATTCCAGCTGGAAGGCACAGGTACGGTCGCGAAGCAGAGCATACCGCCCGGAACTGCCGTAACAAAGGGGACCGATATCCGCATCACATTCGAGTAAGGGGAAGGTAACAATTATGGTAATCAGATATATATTGGGATTTTTGATCAGTCTGGCTGTTGTGCTGATTTACATGCCGTCACTGATCTCCTATCTGAAGAAGCAGAGTCTGCGTCAGAGCATCAGTGAATACAGCCTGCCGGAAGATCAGAAAAAAGCCGGTACGCCGATCATGGGCGGCATCATGTTCATCGTAGTTCCCGTCATCGTAACGCTGCTGATAGATCCTTCACAGTTTATGAATCTGGATACCATGACTGTTCTGCTTGCGTTTATCGGCTACGGGCTGATCGGTTTTA
This sequence comes from uncultured Erysipelotrichaceae bacterium, assembly GCA_902796465.1. Lineage (GTDB taxonomy): Bacteria > Bacillota_I > Bacilli_A > Erysipelotrichales > Erysipelotrichaceae > Bulleidia. The sequence continues at coordinate 4,750 of CADBPK010000280.1, forward strand.
CGGATGATTATCTGATTGCCATTCGGAAAAACAATGACGGTCTGCTTCCGAGATATAAATTTGCCCTGCAGGTGGTTCTGGCTGTACTGTTCTTCTTTCTTTACCGAAGCAGGGCAGACCTCTCCGTTCATATTCCGTTTACCGGCACTGATATTCCGCTGGGATGGGGTTATTTCATTCTTGTGCTGTTTATGTTTGCGGGTTCCAGCAACGCTGTCAATCTGACGGACGGCATGGACGGACTGGCGGCAGGATGTACTCTGGTATCGCTGATTCCATTCCTCATTTTTTCCCTGGTAAAAGGGAAAACGGGAATTGCCTTGTTTGTAATGACTC
>CADBPK010000281.1 GCA_902796465.1 uncultured Erysipelotrichaceae bacterium
ACTTTCTCTCCCGCTTATTTTAAGATATCTTTCAGATTGGCAAGGCATTCCTTACGGACATAGTGGATTGCCATATTGCCGTCGTTGTCCTTGACTTCCTTGTCTGCACCATGATCCAGCAGCAGCTGAACCAGTTCCGGGAAGCCGCTGTACGCAGCTCTCATCAGAGCTGTACAGCCTCTTGTATCAGCCGCGTTGATATTCGCTCCATGCTCAAGAAGATAGATAATAATATCTTTCTTGTATGCATTTACCGCTTCCATCAGCGCAGTTCTGCCCTGATCATCTACCGCATCGATCTCAGCACCCTTTTCCACCAGATAGTGTACAACTTCATCTTCCCCGAGAAGAGCTGCTCTCATTAATGCAGTACGGCCTTTGTTGTCATGTGAATTCACATCCGCACCGGCATGAACAAGCATTCTGCAGATATCAACATGTCCTTTTTTTGCGGCGCCCATCAGTGCCGTCTTATTGTTCTTATCTCTTTTTCTCGGATCTGCGCCGTTATCGATCAGATAGCGCACAATATCCGTGTGGCCGCGTTTTGCGCTTCTCATCAAAGCTGTACGACCGTCGCCGTTGGCAATATTCACATTTGCGCCTTTAGCTACTTCTGCACAGACCTTTGCAAAATCTCCGCTCGCTGCCGCTTCAAAGAATTCACGATTTGTCTGATCCATACCTTTCCTCCTTGTATTTTCAGTCAAATGAGTATGAAAAAGATGGATAAAAATCCATCATAAAGTCAGAATTTTTGCCGATTCCCACTGAAAACAGCTTTTCCTCCGAAATGATTCTCTTTTTCCAGAACAATGAAAACTGTTTTACCTGCAATCATTTAAATAAACTCCGATCTGCACACTTGCTGAATCTTACTACCCTAATTTTAACTGATTTCCCTGATTCTTCAATAGCAAAGCACTGAAAATGCCCCTTTTGTCAGGAAGACAGCTGAACATCCTGAAACATTTTCAGGATCAGGATTTGTCCGGAAGACCGACGATATCGATCTTTGTGTACGGAATCTCTATACCCGCCTTACGGAATCTTTTCAGCATCTCTTCCCTGAAGTCAGAGAGTGCGAAACGATTGTTCCGCAGGGTATCTGTAGTTACCGGGAAACGGACCAGGATGCCGCTGTCCAGGAAATCCTGGATGAAAATCGGGAAACGCTTTACCCCGGCATTGATCTCGGCTTTACTTCTGATATCCACTACATTCGGTATAACAGCCGCAATATCCCAGATGATCTCCTTCATGAGATCAATGTCAGTGTCATAGCCGACCGTGACTTCCATATACTTCGTATACTCTCTGTCTGTCGGCGGCTTATCCTCCAGGATAGCGCTGTTCATGACACTGTTGGGAACGATCAGTTCCGTGTTCTCCATCGTGTTCAGAACAGTATGACGGAATGTGATTGCTGTGACTGTTCCGAACAGATTCTTTTCCGGCAGCGTTACGATATCACCGACTTTGAACGGCTGATAAATTGCCAGGAAAAATCCGCTGATGTAGTTTCCGAATGTTTCCTGTGCGGCAAGACCTACGATCACAGCCAGAACACTGGATGCGCCCAGCAGTGCAGCCCCGTATTTCTGCAGGGGTTTTACACCGCCGAGTATGGTGAAGATCGTAATTGCATAGATCACTGCCCGGATGGTTTTGTTTACATAGCTGAAGACGATCTCATTGCCTCTGTTTTTCCGGATACTGACTTTTTTGATCACTTTTCTGATCATATCGGCAGCCAGTTTGGCAGCCAGCAGCAGCAGAACAGATTTGATCGCGAAGATCGCAAGTCCGTCTTCAAAGATCATTGAACCGTAGTTCCAGAATTCTTCAGTCATATTCATCACCTACTTCAGCATGCCGGAATAGACTTTATAATCCGGCATGAACTTTCTTACTATATCATAAAATGCTTTGGAGTGGTTCGGTACCAGTATATGGGCATACTCATGGAGCAGTATGTAATCCAGACATCCTAAAGGAAAATGAATCAGTCTTGATGAAATCCGGATGGAACTCTTTGAAGGTGTGCAGGAACCCCACCGGCTAGTCATATAGCGGATAGTTATATCCGGAAGGGGCTTGTGATTGGCCCTGCAGATCAGCTCATCCCAGTCTTTCCTTCTTTCCTCAATAAAGGCAGCCAGCTGCTTATTCCCTTCTTTGTAAAATGTCTTCCGGATCGTCTCTTCCGATATGTCCTTCACATAAAACAGAAGTTTGTTCTCTTCCACCATCAGAAAATTTCGTTTGGAAAGAAAATAACTCACATCCATGGTCCTGCCGAGCCATTTCGCCTCAATCCCGTCTGAACCGTCGAGAAACGTCATTTCCTGTTTCAGTCTGCGCCTGTCCTCTTTCCGGATCCATGCTTCGTTTCCGCGTATGAACGCTTCAATGCTTCTCATGCTTGTCCTGTAAGGGACAGTCAAAAACAGTGTTCCGTCTTCCCGGACACGCATGTACATGTTCTTGTTTCTTTTCTTTTCAACGACAACTTCCCTGTCCTGATCCGCAATCCAGATTTTCATAAGTATTTTCCAGAACTAAAGTATATTGAACAATGGCCATTTTTTCAATGAATCCGATACAAGGCATAAAAAAACCGCATTTGTCTGCGGTTTCCTTAAGCTATGGGGCGACTGATGGGACTCGAACCCACGAATGCTGGAGCCACAATCCAGTGTGTTAACCAACTTCA
>CADBPK010000282.1 GCA_902796465.1 uncultured Erysipelotrichaceae bacterium
TACAGATATGTATCACTTCAGCCATTATACGATGTGCCGGCGGTTAGACATCATCTGTTCCGGAAGGAATTGAACCATGCACGTTCTGTAAAATCTTTCTTTTTGGGCGGCAGGGGATCATCCTCCGCGATCCCGACGGGGAGAAAACAGACCAGATCATAGCTGTCAGGGACATTGAGTATCCTGCTCATCTTTCTGCAGATCTGATCATCATCGGTGATATGTCCTTCATACCAGCAGCTCTGGTATCCCATATCCACGATCGCCAGCAGCATGTTTTCGATCGCTGCGGAATAATCCTGCACGGCAAAGCATTTATCCCTGTAGGCGTTGATCCTTTGGGTAAGTACGCATATAGCTGCCGGAGCTGTTTCTCCGGCAGGGGGATCGATAACACTGTGAAGTTCAGCCAGAACAGCAGGGTCATCAACTGCTATAAGGGATGTTGTCTGTTTGTTGCAGCCGGAAGGGGCTGCGAGGCCTGCCTGCATGATCCTGACCAGATCTTCCCTTGGGACAGGGATATTTTTATATTTTCCCCGGTAGCTGTGCCTGTTATGGATGACATCGATAACATTCATAATATACATTCTCCTGTAATCCGTCGGATTGTTTGAACGGTATAAGAACAGGGACGCTTATTCCGCCGCATTTTTCCTGTTCAGGTCGAGTATTCTGTATTGTATTCCTTTTTCTGCGAACATTTCGAAAAGGGCGTCTGCGTCATTTTCCTTTTTGAACTCCAGTTCTTCCGGATACATCGGTATGATCTCATAAAAGTTGACTACTTTGCCGGAAGACATGATCAGTCTGACGTCCCCATTTCTGTTTTCGGCAAATTTCAGGACCATGCTGTTGAATTTCGTGTTTGAGGCATACGCTGAACCATCTTCATCAGCCTGGCTCGTATGTCCGTAACAAAGCCATGTATCATACCAGATCGGCAGCCTTGCTGTATCTTTCAGGAGCCTGATCGGCCAGTAGTCCGTTTCTTCAGGACTGTTGATATTCCAGTCTTTCGGAAGATAGATTACATATTCCGCATAATCAAGCTGATACTTCTGCCATTGTTCCGGAATCTTCATTTTGTAAGCGCCGGCTCCCATTGTTACAAGCTTGTAATAGGGATCTTCTTCTGTCGGCTCTATGATGCATACATCAAGATGTACATCCGGAGAAGCGATTTCATGGAATACGTTTTTATATTCACCGAACATATCACAGATAAATTGATCCAGTTCATCGATCTCAGCATCATCATACAGATACAGCGGCAGATTTTCCGCTGATTCTTCCTGCTTTTTATCTTTTTTAAACAGATTGAATAATGTCATAAAACAACCTCATAAATAAGATCTCTCATTTATATTTCTTTCATTCTATATGCATTTTGCCGGTTTTTAAATATTTGTCTGAAGTTCATATGCTGTATCTGTTTTTCTATCGTATTATTCCGCATTATTTATCTGCTATAATTCAATTAACAGAAAAGGAGAAAATACAATTATGAGCTTTCCAAAAGGTTTTTTATGGGGCGGTGCAGTAGCTGCCAACCAGTGTGAAGGTGCTTATCTGGAAGACGGAAAAGGATTATCCGTACCGGATATGCTGCTGGGCGGTGACGTCAATACGCCGAGAACATTCCTTCCTGTAACGGATCCGAATGCATTCTATCCTTCACATGAAGCGATCGATTTCTATCATCATTACAAAGAGGACATTGCTTTATTCGCTGAAATGGGATGGAATGTATTCCGTCTCTCCATAAACTGGACACGTATTTTCCCCAACGGGGACGAAGAAGAACCGAATGAGGCAGGTCTTGCATTCTATGACAGCGTCTTCGATGAATGCAAAAAGTACAATATCGAACCGCTGGTAACGATCTGCCATTATGAGATCCCGTGGGGTCTTGTCACCAAGTATCAGGGTTTCTATTCCAGAGAGACCATCGATTTCTTTGTCCGTTACTGCCGAACGATCTTTACCCGTTATAAGGATAAAGTAAAATACTGGCTGACATTCAATGAGATCAATACGCCTCTCATGTCCCTGTCTGGCGGCATGTCCAACATGTACAGCCTTGGTCTTCTGGAGAGAGAAGATATCGAAGCAACTGAACCGATCAAACTCTCCGAACTCAAGAGCGACAACCAGCATAAGTGGACAGCCCTGCATCATGAATTTGTCGCAAGTGCCCTGGCAGTCAAACTCGGCCATGAGATCAATCCGGATTTCATGATCGGCAACATGATTGCCCA
>CADBPK010000283.1 GCA_902796465.1 uncultured Erysipelotrichaceae bacterium
GAGAATTTCTTCGGACATTTGAAGAGTGAGAGTCTGGAACTGCACGATCTTCCGAAAACAAATGATGATCTCTTACATATGGTTAAGCGTTATATCTACTTCTACAACCATGAAAGATCTCAAAGAAAGTTAAAAGGTATGACTCCTGCGGAATTCAGGTTGTCATACCTTTCACCCGGTTTTTAATGACTGTCCCATTTTACTGGGGCAGTTCAGGCAAACCCGGTTTTCGCAACAGGTATGAAGCTGTGTGGTTAAGCAGCTTTCTTTACATTCGGAAGATCGTTGCCATTTGTCAGAACAACGATAACAGTATCGGAATATCCGGCTTTTTTGATTTCATCACGGTCAAACGTAAGCAGTTTGTCGCCTTTTGTGATCTTCTGTCCCTGTTCGACAAAGGATTCAAATCCCTTTCCGTCCATCTGGACGGTATCGATACCGACATGGATCAATACTTCGACGCCATCTTTGCTGGCAAGGCCGACTGCGTGTTTGGTCGGGAAGACCATCATGACTTCACCGTCGAACGGTGCGTATACGATTTCACCATCCGGAACGATACCAATGGAAGGACCCATTGTTTCTGCCGCAAACATCGGATCAGCGATTTCGGATGCCGGAATGATCTTACCGGAAACAGGCTGTGTAACAGTTCCTTTGCCGGTTGTGAATGCATCTGCTTCCGGAACAGTTGTTACAGGAGCTGCTGCAGCTGCTTCAGCATCTTCTTTCCAGAGTACGAATGTCAGCGCGAAAGCGATACCGCCTGCGATTGCCAGCATAATTGTGTATCCTAAATAATTATTAATGATGAGGTAGCCCGGAATACCGGTAACACCGTTTGCGTGTGCGCCTAGTTTAGTAATTGCACCGAATAATGCACCGACTGCGCCGCCGGCTGCCGCAAAGATAAACGGCTTCATAAGACGCAGGTTGACACCGAAGATCGCAGGTTCCGTAATACCAAGTGAAGCCGACAGGGAGGACGGGATCGCAATTGCCTTTGTCTTGCGGTTTCTTGCTTTGAGACCTACTGCAAGACATGCGCCGAACTGTGCGAAGTTGGCAGCGGAAGCGATCGGCATCCAGGTATTGAGAGCGCCTGCTCCCAGCATGCCAAGCTCGATCGTATTGTACATATGGTGGAGACCCATAACAACGGTGACCGGATAGATCGCGCCCATCGCGCATGCGCCGAGCGGATTGGCGACCAGTTTGGTGGCACCGTTAAGAACCATTGTTTCCAGACCTGAGAAGATCGGACCGACGATCATGAATGTCAGTAAAGCTGTCGCGAGAACTGTGCACAGCGGTGTGACGAACAGGTCGATCATCTCCGGTACATGTTCATGGAGCCACTTTTCGATCTTGCACATCAGCCAGATCGCAATGACAACAGGAATAACATGTCCCTGATAACCGAGCTGGTTGATCTGACCGAGAGTATAATTACCGATCTTGATACCTTCTCCGAAAAGGTACCATTTGTCATAACCCGCTGCAGCGTTCCAGCCGTTCACAAGTGCCGGGTGGACCATCATCAGACCGATGACAGCACCGAGGAATTCATTTCCTCCGAATACTCTTGTAGCACTGATCGCCACAAGAACCGGCAGGAAGGCAAAAGCTGTATTGGCAGCCATATCGAGGAAACCAAACCATGCTGTATCATGGAATGTAGGAATAGCGTTACCAAGAGCCTCAACGAGACCCATCATAAGTCCGGCAGCTACGATTGCCGGGAGGATCGGAACGAACACATCACCAAGTGTTTTGACGATACGTTTCCACCATGGCATGTTTGCGGCTGCAGCAGCTTTTACATCATCCTTGGATCCGGCGGATACACCGCTGACGTCGATAAATTCGTCATAGACCTTGTTTACGGTTCCGGTTCCGATAATAATCTGAAGCTGACCCGCATTGGAGAACACCCCCTGTACTCCGTCTGTGTTTTCAAGTGCTTTCACATCTACTTTGTTGTTGTCAACGATTGCAAGACGCAGACGTGTTGCACAGTGCGCGGCAGAAGCTACGTTTTCTTTTCCGCCCAAATGGCTGAAAATTTCTTCTGCACACTTCCGATAATCTAATGCCATGAAAATCTCCTTTCTTTATGCGCCGGCCGCGCATATCCCCTTTTTATTTCCCGGCCTGTTCCGGAAAGATGACAAAATCATCTTCCACGGTTTTTTCAGCCCGGTAAACAACTGCTTCCATACCTTCTCCTTTTGCTTCGAAGAAACACTCCGATGCATTCGGGAAGATGCGTGAAGAGAGAACATATTCCCCGTCATTCACGAATATCTCTATACTGCTGTGATCCGCAAAGATCTGCATTTCCTTCAGACCTTTCTCAAGTCTGACTTTCCGTTCTGTGCCGTAATCCGTGTTGATCTGATTTTCCAAAGCAGATTTATCGATCGTCAGATAACATGTATCCGCATCGTAAGAAACGGTGAAGCCGCTGTGTTTTTCGCTGCGGTAAAGATCCAGGTTAAAGCTTTTTCCGGATGGTATTACATCGATCACACTGGAAGCAGGCATTTCACCTTCCAGTTCAAAATCACTGCTTTCCTTATGAAGGGCTTTATGTCCTTTCAGTTCCTGCGCAGCTTCGCAAGGCCTTTGTCTAAGCTCACCGTTCTCAATTGTAAGGATCCTCGCCATTGTCTGCAGACCGGAATATCCTTCTTCTGCCGTCGGCGGATAGGTATAATCGCTGACCCCGAACCATGCGGTCATAACTGCCTTATCCGGATATACATTCTGTCCGGCACACTGTGCCGCATAGAAATCAAATCCCCTGTCGAGTTCCCTGAACGGACCGTTTGGTATGAATTCGAGATTCTCAAAATCCATTTTCCCGATGAAGTAGGTATTGTTGTAAATGTTATGGAATTCATCACCCTGCGGTTCAAGTCCCTGCGGCGAGAAAAGCAGAAGCCAGTCATCACCGACCCGTTCCAGGTCCGGACATTCCACCATGAATCCGAAGTCATCATATCCCCTGATCTTCAGTTCCCCGGCAACTTCCCAGCCGCGTCTGATCTCTTTGGAACGCATGAGCAGGAATTTTCCTTTTTTATCTGTGTTCTGGACACCGATCATAAAGTAATAGTATCCGTCTTCCTTGCGGTAGAACATTTTCGGATCCCGCTGATGCTCGGTATATCCATCGACAGGTCCGTAAAGCGGTTCTTCCTGTTTATGGATCACACCGTCCTTCGTCATATAGGCAAGCATCTGATACGGTGTACGCACCCAGTTCTCATCTCGGTGATTCCCTGTATACGGGAGATAAAGGATATCTCCTTCCGCATAACCGCTCCCGCTGAAAACACCTTTGTTGTCATAAGGAAGAGATGCCGCAATGGCGGATCCTTCGTTTTTCCAGTGAAGAAGATCCGGACTGGATGTGTGATACCATCCTTTCAGTCCGTGAACAGCACCATAGGCAAACCACTGATAAAAAAGATGCCATCTGCCGTTAAACCATGAAAAACCGTTCGTATCACCCATCAGACCGGTTACCGTCTGAACATGATAATCACAGCGCCATCTGGATTGACGGACCTGATCATGCAGAGTTTTCAGTTCCGGAAGATCTTCTTTTTTCAGATCCCGGTACCGTTCCTCTCGCGTCCACTCTTTCATATTTTCCTTTCCTGCAGTCTATTATCGCTGACTGCATTTACTATATTGAAATCCGATTATGAAACCGGTTCCATTATTGATTTGAGAATATCATATATAAAACAAAGCGTCAATATGACAGACAGGTACCGGATAATGCTATAATAATTTTATAGGAGATAATACATGAAGCGGGATAAGGTAACGTTCAATGAAATTGCGCACTACACCGGCTTTTCCAAAACGACAATTTCCAGATATTTTAATGATCCCGACTCGGTGTCCGAAAAGACACGAGAACAGCTTTCTGCTGCTCTGAAGAAATTGAATTACCGTGAAAACAAACTGGCACGCGTCCTCGCAAAAGGTAAAACGGAATTCATCGGAGTAATCATTCCTGATCTGCAGATGCATTACTACGCCAGATTACTTACGGAGATTCTCGCAATGTCAGATCTCTACGGATATAAATTTCTTGTTTTCCAGGGCAGAGGAAATCTGGAGGCGGAAGAACGATATATCAGGGAACTGCTTTCCTATTCCGTGGAAGGTCTTCTGATGGTCTCTCATACGATACCCTCCGCCTCGCTCGCCTCACTGGATATTCCGGTCATAACGATCGAACGGGAAGACAGACATGTGTCCAGCGTCAACGCGGACAATTACTGCGGGGGCAGATTAGCCGCCAAGGCACTTGCAGACTGCGGATGTGAAATCATGATCCATATCAATGCAGATCTGAAACCGGTTTCTCCGGCTTACGGAAGAATCATCGGATTCCGTAACCTGTGCGCTGAATTGAAACTGCCTGAAGAAGAATTCCTGCATTCTTTTGGCAACAAGTACGAAGAGATCTATCCGGTCATGAAGACTGTTTTTGACACGATCCGCAAAAAATATAAAGACCGGAAGAAAGGAATCTTTGTCTCGAACGATACTGCCGCCAATGTTCTGCTCAATATTATCCTGCAGACATATCGGACACTGCCGGACGACTGGAAAATCGTAGGCTTTGACGATTCCCCTATTTCACAGGAAGCAGTCATTCCCATCAGTTCCATCCGTCAGGATATTCCCCGCATCGCAACGGAAGCTGTAAAAATGCTTGCAGATCAGATCGAAGAAAAGAAAAAAGGGAAGCATGACACTTCCCTGTATCACAACATTATCCCTGTCGAATACATCGGGCGAAGGACAACACAGTGAGGATCTGAACGATCCTTTTTATTTTTTCTTATACTTGATACTCCAGAATTTACGGCGGATCCTGACTTCCGCTTTCTTTTCGGTAATGAACCGTTTCCATGCGGCCGGCTTTACCGGATAATCGAATTCCCCGATCTGTTCAACAAACCTGGAACCGAATGTCTTCTTGTAATCATACAGTCCGTATTCCGGATCATCTTTCGTCGTAACGCCTGAGAATCCGCACAGATCATATGTCTTCACGCCCTTTTTCTGCATATCCTGCATTGCATATACATGCATGGAATCGATCGGGTTCAGATTCAGATAGGATTTGTGATTGTATGTATACAGATCATAGGAAGTATCCCCTGTGCGCACAAAGATGCCGCAGGCGATCCCGACAAGGTCCCCGTCTTCCCGGCGCCATGCCTCAGCTTGTTCCAGCTGTTTTTCCTTGGCTGCCCTGGCTTCCGGATCCTTTGCGTATTTCTTCCCGCTCAGTTCCTTTTCGATGCCTGCCTTCATGCCGGCAAGATTCACTTCGGTCACATAGACCGCGGCGTTTTCACCGAAACAGTCAAGAATATCTTCAAAAAATGCACGGCTGTGGGGCATGAATCCCTTCTGTTCCGCCAGCTGTTCTTCCAGTTTCATCAGACGCTCCAGATCCTGTCTCGTTCCCATCCTGGTCGTCACGCAGTTTGCCTTATGACGGTTCAGTGCAGTGATCTTTTTCTTTGCGAAACGCGAACGCACAGCCGGAAAATCATCGCTGATATCGACAGTAAGTGTAAACCGGTTTGCCCAGCTCCCGTCGTAGGCATAGCCGTATCGTTTATGCATAAAGCCGAGGTCAGTTAACAGTACGGTGATATTTTCGTTGTTTTCCCCGCCTTCAACGACATTCCCGGAAATATCTTTTTCCATCCGCAGCACATTCGGATCAACACGAAGGAAATGTACCTTTTCCTTTTCGGCGTATTCTTTCAGAAGTGAAAAAGCTTCCCTGACAGTTTTTTCATCTGTGTAGTCGATGCACGGTCCTTTCGGTATATACAGAAAAGGATGTCCGACGCTTCTTCCCCGCAGGACCATGGCCGTTCCGGTGAGTTTATCATCTTCCATAAAGCCGAGCATTGTACAGGTATATCCTTTTGTATGTTCCTGATTGTGTCCCCACATGGAAGTCTTCATATAATGGGCATAAGGATGTGCTTCCACAAAAGCATCGAACGCCTGTTCGTCATCCATCTTTTTCAGAATCATCCGGTCCCCTCCTTTCCTACAGATTGAGTTTAGCAGATTTCACGGTGCCGGTCATCCGATTTCATTCGTTTGTATTCTGTTTTCATGCATACCATGAGATAATAAAACCGGATAAACAGGAGGATATTATGAGTGAAATGATCAGCGTCGAAAAAGCAAAGGAACTTCTCGGCAGTTTTACCGAACAGGCAGAAACACTGGTGAAAGACCCTTCCAAAGTCGAAGATCTTCTGGTCGGTCTGGAAGAAAAGATGAAGGAGATCCCGCAGGTCGGTGATGCCCTTTCCCGTGTTCCGCTGATGATCTCCATGATCAGAAGCTACATCACGAAGGAATATACGGAAGTATCCCCGAAAGTCGTCGTCTCCATGATCAGTTCCCTGATCTATCTCTTAAAGGGAAGAGACCTGATCCCGGACAAGATCCCGCTGCTCGGCTACGCGGATGACATCGCTGTCGCAGGACTTGCATTCAAACTGGTTGAACCTGAACTGGATGCCTACGAAAAATGGAGAGATGAGAAAAGAGCAAACGCATAAACACAAAATCCGGATCATAACCGATCCGGATTGTTTTTAGTACGGTATAAGTGTAGTCGGAAAAACCATCATCCAGATGGTCAA
>CADBPK010000284.1 GCA_902796465.1 uncultured Erysipelotrichaceae bacterium
GATGGACGGGTTCAGCGGCTGGTACAGATAGGATACCGGCTGGCTCATACGGTCAGCAGCCATGGAGTACTGGATCAGGTCGTTTGTTCCGATGGAGAAGAAATCAGCATACTTCGCAATCTGATCAGCGAGAACTGCAGCAGCAGGAATCTCGATCATGCAGCCGACTTCAACCTTTTCACCTACAGCAATGCCTTCAGCGATAAGTTTTTCACGTTCTTCATCGTAAACTGCTTTTGCATCCTTGAATTCCTGGACTGTAGCGATCATCGGGAACATGATGCAGAGGTGACCGAAAGCAGATGCTCTGAGGAGAGCTCTCAGCTGTGTACGGAAGATATCTTTCTTCATGAGGCAGAAACGAACAGCACGTACACCGAGGAACGGGTTCATTTCTTCTTCGAATGTATAATACTTCAGCTTCTTGTCGCCGCCGATATCCAGTGTACGGATAACGACCGGTTTGCCTTCCATTCCTTCAAGAACAGATTTATAAGCCTGGTACTGTGTCTCTTCATCCGGCCAGTCTTCACTCTTCATGTACAGGAATTCAGTACGGAACAGACCGACGCCTTCGCCGCCGTTTTCCTTAACGCCGTCAACATCAGCCGGAGAACCGATATTGCCGACCAGCAGTACTTTATGACCGTCAGTGGAGATGGATTCTTTGTTCTTCAGTGCTTTGAGAGCTTCTTTTTCAGCCTTGTATTCTTCACCCTTCTTCTGATATTCAGCAACCTGTTCTTCTGTCGGGTAGAGAATGACTTCGCCGTTTAGCGCATCAAGGATAACCGGATCGCCGTCTTTTGCGGCATCCAGAATTCCGGTAACACCAACAACTGCAGGGATTTCAAGAGAACGTGCCATGATTGCACTGTGGCTTGTACGTCCGCCGATTTCAGTTGCAAAACCTTTTGCGAATTCTTTGTTCAGTGAACCTGTATCGGAAGGTGTCAGATCCTTTGCGACGATAACGACCGGCTCATCGATTGTAGAAAGGTTCGGAATGATTTTTCCGCAGAGATTGCATTTCAGACGGAAAGTAACGTCTTTGATATCCGCTGCTCTTTCTCTCATGTATGCATCTTCCATGGATTCGAAGATCATTACCATCATATTGGCAACCTGATCTGTTGCAAATTCTGCATTTACAGAATCGTTCTTGATCATGTCTTCGATCTGTCCGCGCAGTTCAGGATCGTTTGCCATCATCAGATGTGCATCGAACACAGCCAGCTCTTCAGGTGCCAGACTCTTGGAAGCAACTTCTTTGATCTTTTCAATGTCTTCAACAGTCTTTTTGAAAGCTGCGTCCAGTTTTGCAATTTCTTCTTCCGGATTTGCTTCTTTTCTGACGATTTCTAATACAGGCTGTTCTAATTTATAAACTTTTGCAACAGCGATACCTTGTGAAGCAGCAATACCTTTAAGCATATTTTTACCTCCTAAATGCTTTGTTCAATTGTGTCCAGGACATCCTGTATGTTTTTAAGCTGAAGAATTTCATCATCGTTCAAAACAATGCCGAATTCTCTTTCCACTTCCAGCAGATAATCCACAACGGCATAAGAATCCATGCGTAAATCCTCAAAAGTTGTCTGAGCACTGAAATCATCCAAATTGTCGGAAAAATCCTCTGCAAGCCTCTTTAAAACAGCAAGACGGTCCATGCAAACACTCCTTGTACATATACTAACATTTATCAGGGTGTTTCACAATTATCAAAAGAAAAGACCTTTAAGAAATTCCTTAATTGCTTCTTTACGAAGCCGGTAATATGTACTTGGACTGTAATATTCCTGATACCAGTGTCTGTTCTTCGCTTTCAGATATTCATTTCTGATAATCAGCTGAGTATCTATTGAACAATCATCAAGTGTTATATCAACGATCCGGATAAGATCCGAATCCGGTGTATATGATGATTTGTCTTCACTGATGCTGTTATGGTTTAGTATTTCCGTTCTCTTTTTATTGTCGCGATATAACTGCCCAATATATTTTACAACGGTTTCCTTTTCGCTTTCATTTAAGTTCTTAATCATTTTTTCCTCCTTGTTGATGCCGCTGAATATAATATTCGCTGCCTTTTTAACTTTTAAATGAAACTGAAGATTTGAATCGATATCATATTACATAATAATTCATATGACACGGAAGTGGAAATAAGGTACAATAATTAAACAATTGAAAGGAGTCTGAACATGTCTGAACAAAGTCTTTCTTCATTATCCCTAAAACGGATCATCATTTCTGTTCTTCTGATGTTTATGATTCCTGTTTCTTCTCATTTTTTGAATATTTACCTCAGGCAGGAGTATTTGTCTCTTGCGTGTGCAATGAATATATTCTGCGGGATCCTGATCATTTATGACTGGAATCTGTTTGGAATTCATTACAACCGCTCCAAGGACAACCTCTTTTCTACATTAATCTATACTTTCATCGGCGCAATCGGGATCTATTTCTGGATCTGGTTTTGTTCCGAGTATATGGATGTCAGACTGCTGATCGCTGATGAAACTGTCTTCTCTTCCATTCCGTATGCGAAGCCTGCGCTTCTTATAGCTTTCAGTTTTATGCAGTCTGCCCTGTTCAACATTGAATTCAAATGTATCACGGATCATATCCATCTGGAAAATCACGATCTGCTGATGATCCTGCTCTCAGGCATCATTACCGGTATAGTCTTTACAGCCGCGTTTACTTCTTTTGACCTGATGATCTGGATCCCGGCATTTACATACTATGCCGTACTTGCATGCATTATCGCATTGCTTTACAACATGTCACATTCCTTCATACCCGGTATTCTTGCGATGGGTATTGTGTATCTGATCATTATGCTGTAAGCATCCGGAAACATCTTTTTAGACAAAAAGCGATGATACGCAAACATATCATCGCTTTATTTATCTGATGTCATTCGGTGATTAATACAAGATTAATCTGGCTGTTCGATTTCCAGGAGACCGTACATACCGTCATTCCTTCTGTATACAACTGCAGGCTGTTCAGACTCCTCATCGGTGTAAATATAGAATGTATGCCCACTTAATTCCATTTCCATGATTGCTTTTTCCAAATCCATCATATCTGCAACGATGGTTTTGGTTTTCACAGGAATATCCAGTTTTTCCTCCTCGTGAACTTCGTCCACGAAGGCTTTCGCCAGATGTTCCCTGTGCCTTCTCGCCAGCCTTGTCTTCTGCCGGCGAATCTGATCTTCGAGCTTGTCAATGGCAAGATCAACTGCTGCGTAGAAATCATCATTGACAACCTCAGCCCTCAGCAGGCCTACTTTTGTGGGAATCGTAACTTCCACTTTCTGTGAGTTCGGATACACGCGAGCGACTACTCTTGCGATTGTATTCGGATCAATCAGAAGATACTTGTCCAATCCGGAAAGCTTCTTCTCGATTTTTTCCTTCATCGTATCCGTAATCTCAATGTTTTTTCCAACGATCTCGAACCTCATGTTTTCCTCCTATCTATGCGGTCAGGAAAGGGTGAATTAAAATACAATCCACCTATCGATATTATGATCATCAGTTCCTTGTTGTTATTTTTATTATACTCTTTCCGCCGAAAAAAGAAAACATGCATAAACGATGAACGTCCGCATGTTTTGATTTTTTATTCTTTGACCATATTTTTTAGCCACTGATAAACGACCGTCATGGCATAGGTATCCATACTGCAGTAAGCCTTAAGATCTTCATAGATCTTGTCCAGATCTTCCGTATGATCTTCCCTGTCGAGATAGCGCCACTGGAACACAGCTTCCATCCCTTGTGCGATCTCGAGATTTCTGTATCCCGGATCATCCATCATGGACATGATCGTCTTCAATGACCATTGCCCACGCATCCTGACATCGTAGACAACACCTCTTTCAAACGGAATCTGCAGATCGTGCATACGGGCGTTCAATGAGAGCAGTTCATCCTGAAATTCAGGGAATGTTTCCGCCAGTTCCCGGATCCGGATCATTTCCGCTCCGATTGCGTTGTACGCGATCAGTGAACCGTCCGCGGGAATGTCCGAAATCAGATTCCGGCATAAACTCTCCCGGTCATCTCCGACTGACAGAAATACCTTATGGTCAAGACTTCCGTCCTCATGCAGTATATGCAGGGAATATTCAAACAGAAGCACATCATACGGGCGCATTCCGTCAAACGGAGGCACTGCAAAGCATTCCCATTCAAAATCAAGAAATGAAATCGGGTACCGGATATCTTCCATCCACGAAAGAAGCGCTGCCCTGTCACAGAACAAGCCTCCGTTTCTGTCAGCCATAATCTGTGCATATTGCTGGAGAAAGCCTTCAATTCTTTCCGGGTCTGCATCTTTCAGATAGCCTATGCCTTCCTTCTTCATTGCATATCTATGCTGGGAAGAAATCAGATGCAGAATGGAATTATCTGCCTCCCGTACTTCGTCAGGAAAACAATCATGGTAATACCGGCATTTCTGACGGGATGCACATTTCGGTTTGCGTTCCGGTTCAGGAAGTGATGCAAGGTCAGCCGCTTTCATTCTTTCCAGAAGACCGTCCAGTTCCGTATATGATTTCCGGATCGCTTCCGCAAAATCAATCGTCGGATTGTTTCTGTGGTTATACAGCTTGTCCGTGACGATAAATAATTCTTCCGTATTCAGATTTCCCTGACGCACATAATCTGCATTCAGGTGGATCATTCTGATATCTGTCAGCTCGATCCCGTTTTTTTCAAGTACCCAGACAGTATCGCAGTAGAACTGCATATCATCCGCATGCGGATAAAGACCGGCAAAGAGAAAATACAATCTCCATCCCGATCCGTTCCTCTGCAGAAACGGAACCTTTATACGCAGATCTTTATATTCAAAACGTGCTTTTACCAGCCAGTCGTACTGTTCCAGAGCCTGTATGGCGAGCGCCGGATCATCCCCTCTTTTTCCAAGAAAATGATCACCAACATGCAGTTTCCTCGCTGCCAGATCCGTGATCGCCTCATCCAGGCGGACAAACCGCACGAAAGGTTGTTTCTCCCTGACCTGATCATTCAGAAACAGCCGTTTGCACCGATTAAATTTTTTGCAATCCGAAATATGAAACATCAGTCTGTTTTTTCTCCGATCAGATTATGTCCGGAAACCCGAAGGTAACGTACTTCCACAAAATCCCCTTCCCTGTGGACAGCAGTGTCACGGAAACGCACGCACCCGTCCACCGCATCCGGAGCAAACAAAGTGCTCCTGCCGATATACATACCGCTCAGGGCATCTCTTCCCTCAACAAGGACACGGTCCGTATGACCGATCCGGCGGCTCAGGTTTTCACGGCTGATCTCTTCCTGTATCTCCATGATCTCCCGGCGCCGGGCCTCTTTGATTTCCGGCGGTACATCATCAGGCAGTGAATATGCCGGTGTATCTTCCTCATGTGAATATGTGAATACGCCAAGATGATCCCAGCGTACTTTTTTCAGCAGATCGATATTATCCGCATGATCTTCTTCACTTTCTCCCGGAAAGCCTGTAATCAGCGTTGTTCTCATCACTGCACCGGGAATTTCCCGGCGGATCTTTTCTGCCCTGTCCAGAATCATTTCCGGTGTTCCCCTTCTGTGCATGGCTTTCAGCATCCGCGCTGAACCATGCTGTACGGGAATATCAAAATAAGGAAGAATATGC
>CADBPK010000285.1 GCA_902796465.1 uncultured Erysipelotrichaceae bacterium
GCTGAGGAAGAAGTGCTGAAAGAAGGAAAAAAGGCTTTTGCGCGGAAGATGAAAAAGCTGAAGCAGGAGCTTGAGAATAAAACATACGAAGAGATCATCGGTGAACGGCTGCGGTCATACTCCGCTGCGCAGGACAGGATGGTCGTGCATCAGAACAAACTGGACGCGAAAGAAGTCTTCCGGGACCTGATCCGGGAAATGCCGGCGGACAAGCTGCCGGTGATCATCGCCGGCGGCAGTTTTGGCAGTGCCGGGCACAGGACCGTCGTCAGGGAAAAGGAAAAAGAACTGATCGACACGGTGCTGGATACGGCTGATCCGGCAAAGATATTCTTTGTGACCGGGCATACAGTCAGCGGATATGAGAGATATCTGCTGGAAAGAAACAAGGGGAGATTTGAAGTATTTGCCTTTGTGCCGGCACTCGTGACACCGGCAGAGAAGACGCGTATCCTGAAAGCGGGATGTTCTGTGCGGATCGCTATTGAACCGCTCGGCATGGGAATATACAAGAGTATTGCCTATGAGATCTTCAAGCGCAGGAACAGCATACTGATCGCGCTGGACGGAAATTCGGCCGGTGCGAACCTGATCCAGGAAGCGAAGAACGGGAAGCGGAAGGCACAGATCTTTGTGAACGGGTACTCACGGGCGCTGCGCGCCAAGGCGGAAACCCTGCAGGGATATGCGAAGATCTTCCGGAACAATGAAGAAGTAACAGATCAGATCAATGATCTGATCCGGTAGACAGTTACGTTTCATGTGTACATTTATGGTTATGCAGTGATACAATAATGTGGCTTTGATTTGGGGGTTATTATGAAAATACTGATCGCTGGAGCGGGTAAGGTAGGCAGAGCTGTCACAGAAGAACTTTCTTCCGAAGGACATGATCTGACACTGATCGACAGGAACGCCGATCTTCTTGAAAGCATTCAGGGAAGTTATGATGTCATTACCATTGAAGGGAATGCCGCATCAGCGACGACCCTGCAGGAAGCGGATATCGATAAAGCCGATCTTCTGATCGCTGCCACCAATGCGGATGAGATCAATATGCTTGCCTGCATCACGGCAAACGCGATGAATCCGAAAATCGATACGATCGCCAGGATCCGTGATCCGGAATATGTCGACCAGGCATATGTCATGCGTGAGCAGTTCGGACTGAAACTGGTCGTTAATCCGGAAAAGGATACGGCGAGAGAAATAGCCCGGCTGATCCGTTATCCCGGCTTTATCAAACGGGAAACATTCGCAAAGGCAAAAGTCGAGATCGTTGAACTGAAAGTCAAGGAAAAGAGCAAGCTGAACAATCTGCGCCTGATGGACCTGACAAAAACGGTCCGTTCCCAGGTGCTGGTGTGCTGCGTCCTGCGTGACGGCAAGGCGACCATGCCGGACGGCAATTTCGTTCTGAAGGAAGGCGACAAGGTTTTCGTGACCGGTGCGGCAGGGGAAATACGTTCGCTGCTGCTGAACCTCGGTATTATCACAAAATCCGTCAAGCATGTACTGATTGCCGGCGGCGGCAAGATCAGTTATTACCTCGCTGATGAACTGGAAAGATACAGCATCTCCTCCAGCATCATTGAACAGGACAGGGCTACCTGCGAGGATCTTGCCAGAAGGCTGCCTTTAACCACGATCGTCTGCGGTGATGCCAGTGACCAGGCAATACTGGAAAGCGAAGAGATCAGGGATTATGACGCGTTTGTTTCCCTGACCGGTCTGGATGAGCTGAATATCGTTACATCAATGTACGCGAGTCTGGCAAAGGTGCCGCATATCGTCACAAAACTCGGACGCGGGGAAAACTTTGAACTGACGGATAAACTGCCGATCGGTTCCATCGTATGTCCGAAGGCTTTATGCACGATGCATATCGTCCGGTATGTGCGTGCGATCCAGAATCACAGAGGCGCGGCGCAGTCCATCCACCGCATTGCGGAGGGTAAGGTCGACGCCATCGAATTTGAAGTCGAAAGCAATACCCGTCATATCGGTGAACCGCTGAAGGATATGAATCTGAAAAACAACCTTCTGGTCGTTTCGATCCGCAACGGCTCCAAAGTGGAGATCGCAAACGGCCATTCCAGTTTCCAGGCCGGCGATGTCATCGTTGTCGTAACAGACAAGGATAATGCTGTATATACGGTGAATGATATATTTGAGGAATAATACTTATGAACTATAAAATGATCTGGCGTATTATTGCCTTGATATTGCTGGTGGAGATCGGGCTGATGGCGCCGGGGCTGCTGATCAGTATCGCCCTGCATGAAAAAGCCGCGGTAAACGGCTTCCTCATGAGCATGGTGATCATGTTGGCGGTATCCGGTATCATGTACCTGGCCTCACGGCATGCCAGAAGGGGATTCTACGCGAGAGAAGGCTTTGTGACAACAGGTTTCACCTGGATCATCATGAGTGCCCTCGGCTGTCTCCCGTTCTATTTTTCCGGGGCAATTCCAAGTTACGTCGACTGCCTGTTTGAGATGGTGTCCGGTTTTACGACGACCGGGTCATCGATCCTTACGGAAGTGGAATCGATGGCAAAGGGACTGCTGTTCTGGCGTTCCTTCTCACACTGGGTCGGCGGTATGGGAATTCTTGTATTCCTGATGGCTATTGTCCGTCTGGGAGGCAAGAGCCAGGGTTTCTCCCTGCATATCCTGCGGGCAGAGAGCCCGGGTCCTGCTGTAGGCAAAATGACGCCGCGTATTAAAGATACCGCGATGATCCTGTACTGGATCTATCTCGGCCTGACTGTCGCAAATATACTGCTTCTGAAGGTAGGCGGGATGACCTGGTTTGAAGCTTCCTGTACGGCGTTCGGCACAGCCGGAACCGGCGGATTCGGGGTCAAGAATGACTCCATGGGCAGCTTCAGCCCGTATCTGCAGAATGTCACGACAGTATTTATGCTGCTGTTCTCGGTGAACTTCAGTATTTACTACCTGCTGCTTCTGAAGAAATTCAAAGATGTTTATAAAGATCAGGAACTGCGCATGTTTATCTGCGTCGTCCTTGCCAGTATCGGCCTGTTCGTCTGGAATGTCAGACCGCTCTATCACACGATGGAGGAAACGATCCGCCACAGCGCCTTTACAGTCGGTACGCTGATCTCAACGACCGGCTACGGAACGACGGACTTCGATAAATGGCCTGCCTTCTCCAAGGCGATCATTCTGTTCCTGATGTGCATCGGTGCCTGTGCAGGCAGCACCGGCGGCGGTATGAAACAGATCCGTGTCCTCCTGCTGTTCAAGAACCTCAGGAGGAATATCCACAAGATGCTGCACCCGTCCGAAGTCCGGGCAGTGCGCGTCAACGGACGTCCGGTCAGCGAAGAAGTACTGGACAATACAAACTCGTATCTCATCGCGTATGTGCTGATCGTCATCATATCGGTCCTGATCGTATCGCTGGACGGCTTCTCGGTGGAAACCAACATATCGGCTGTCCTGGCTACCTTCAAC
>CADBPK010000286.1 GCA_902796465.1 uncultured Erysipelotrichaceae bacterium
TATTCCGGTTCATCCTCCCAGCCGTCTGTCTCAAGGATATCTGTGATCTGTTCAACATATACGGAAAATTTGATCTGGTCTGTATCCGGCAGGGTCAGATCGTACTGTTCCAGGGAATACCGTTCCAGCACATCCATTTCATATTCCATGTCTGTTTTACGATCCATCAGATGGACCAGGATATCAAATAACGACGTACGGGAAACATAAATGTTCGCAAACCTGTCCATCCTGGACATACTGACGAAGAAGAGCTCTCCTTCCTTCCGGTAAAGGCCTTCCGTAATATTGCTTCCCCCACAGGGACCGCAGGCCATCCCGCCTTCATCCTCTCCCTGTCTGAGCAAAATTCGTTCCGCATGCATAGTTCTGTTCTTCCTTTCCTGTTTTTATTATTCTGGTACAGATCACGCACAAAAAAACCGCCATCAAAAAAGGACAGAATGTTTCTGCATATCTGTCCAATCTTTATTTCTATATCTGATTATTTAACCGTGATCCTTCCTTCCGGTCCCCGGTAGGAATCAGGGATCGTACCGAGATACTCAAAGTATTCCATTAACATCGTTACATCCGGCGTCCCGTTCCGGATGATCAGTTCACAGTCTTTGAATACACTGTTTCCGTCACCGGAATTCTGCAGGATATATTCAGTGGATGCGAGCGTATAAGTTTTTTCCGGATCCAGCGGTACATATTCACCGTCCTGCAGGATGTAAACATCTTTTACTCTCCGTTCTCCTTCCACGCCTGCGAACATGCCGTCTTCATCCAGTTTTACGGAAGATTCCACCGAAGTATCGATCGTATATTTCAGACCGGATACCTGCAGGAACGCGCCGTATTCACCGACTGCGTTTTCATCGAATACCGGGATCCCCTCCGTTCTCTGCGCACCGAATTCCAGTGCATCCATGATCTGCTGTCCCGTGCAGTAACAGGAAGAAACATAATTCCCGAACGGCATGACATCCAGAAGATTTCCGTATGTGACATCTCCGGCGCTGACCGTTGCGCGTACGCCGCCGGCATTGACCACGGCTGCGTCTGTCCCGGCTGAATGACGGATCGCGTCAGCTACGAAATTCCCTGCATTCGTCTCACGGCTGCGCACCAGACGGATCCCCTGTTCATCTGTGATCGTCAGATCAAAATCAAGCGTTCCTGCCTTTTGTGACAGAATCTTCTCAAGACTCGCGTCAGCTTCTTCGATCTTTTTCACGATCTCTTCATCTTCCCTGTTATATTCCGAAATCAGCACGGTATCGACCGTATGGTCCTTACTGATGATCAGTTCACCGAGATTCTGCATTTTGGTGCCGACGGAAGACAGAAGCACATCCTCCCCGTCCACGTTCGGATAACGGTCTCCGATAATGACGGAATGGGAATGTCCATCCAGGACAACATCGATGCCCCTTGTGTGATGGATCAGGGAGATGGAATCATTCGGCGCTGTTTCAGATATGGAACCGAGATGGGCAAGAAGGATGACATAATCCGCTCCTTCACCGCGTGCCGCGTCCACGGAAGCCTGTACTTTTTCCGCCAGTTTCATCCCGTCGCTGCTGTCCGCGAAATCATATACAAACCTGTCTCCTTCTTTAAAGAATGCCGGCGTTGAGGAAAGCGGTGTTTCCGGGGTCATAACACCCACAAACGCCACTTTGACACCGCTCAGTTCCTTTATGATATACGGTTTAACATCCGCAAAGACGTTCTCACCGCTGCCGGTATATTCCGCGTTGCATGCCGTAAATTCAAACGAAGCCTTTTTCATCAGCTCGCCGAAGCGCGGTATTCCGTAATCAAATTCATGATTCCCGATAGTCACGATATCATATTCCATCGCATTCATCAGGTCGATGATGATCCCGCCTTTGGAAAGCGTGCCGTAGGTACCGCCCTGCAGATAATCACCGAGATCCACAAGGACAACATTTTCATGTTCTGCTTTTGTGTCATTGATCAGAGCCTTTCCTTTGGCAAAACCAAGATTCTCATTCACCCCGCAGTGGACATCACTTGTGAAAAAGACATAGATGTCATCATTCTGTTCCTTTCGGGAGGCAACTCTCTGATCCTGTGCACAGGCAGTACCCAGCATCATCATAAAGACCATCATTATTCTCAGCAGTTTTTTCATATGCTTACCTCTTTCTGCTCAAATCGGCAAATATCCTTTTCATTGTAAAGCAGACATCCTTTCCCGGGAAATATACTGTCCCGGATAAAAAACAGCGCAGTGCACTGACTGCGTTGTTATTTTCTGTTCTTCTTTTCCTTTGAACGCTTATCGTTGATGATCTGCATTTCTTTTTCCGTGATCAGCGTCACATTGTTCTCTTTTGCCCATTCCACGCAGCCTTTCAGCACGAGCGGCAGGAATACACGCGGTACGCCGAGAACGGTTTTGAGTGCATCATCCGTAAATTTCACAACATCATCTGCCCGGTCTGCCGCATAGCGCACGGAATCCAGGGAAGCTTCCCTTACCTGCAGGAGTTCCGCCCGCATCCTCTTCTTCCGGTGATACCAGAAGTTCTTGGAATCCCGGTACCCGTAATCGACCGGCAGCGGCGGAAAGTCTTTTGCCCTGACGCCGTTGATGATGGCATCGCTGTACTTTTTCTTCATCAGGATCTTATCGACCTTCAGGATAAAATGGGCACCGAACTTGCTGGTGATGCCGTTGAAGTCATGGTACGGGCCTTCATACCCGTTCAGCTGTCCCGGCAGGTCTTTGTCGGCGCCGTCCAGTTCCCTGACCCATGTGCATTCGATGACCTGTATGGCATCCGTCAGTACTTCCGGACGCTTTTCACCCGTTTCCTCTTCGATCATGCTCTTTTCCCGGCGGAATCTGCACTTCGGCATCTTGTCCTCCGGTCTGTCGCCCGGCCATGACAGTTTGACGGCTTCCTTGAAGTTTTTCGGATTGTCATCGATAAAGTTCAACGCGCATTTCCCGTTCCTTAAAATGTTCTGCGCTGTATTGGACGAATTCCGGCATGACAGCAGCATGGCATAGTAATCCTTGCCTGCCACATAATACGGCTGTACCAGGGAATACGGTCCGAGATTTGTCTTCCCGTCTTCGCACAATGTGGAAATGATCACTGTCGGCATCGGGAAAAACAGACTGGTCTGATAGAAATTGTCTACGATCCTGAGATTTTCAAAACTGCTCATAAAACCCCCTTATACATGGTATCATCTCTGCATTATGCATGCATAATCCATTGAAAAAAGATGGTCACCCATCTTTTTACTTATCCGTTTTTTCCGGAAGGTAGAAAATCTGTTCACCGTCCTTCGACAGCATGAAGTTGCCTCTGGCATAGCTTTCCACATAGTCCGGATCCTGCAGCTTCGCTTTCTGATCTGTCAGATATGTGTTTTCATCTTCCACGATCTGCAGTTTTTCCCTGACTTCCGCCAGGTTCTTCCTCAGACGCAGGGTCGTCATGACTTCCCTGCCGAATGAGAACAGGAAGAACAGGGAGATGCCGATCATGACAATGCATAAAAGCTTGACCACCGGTGTCAGTTTTCTTTTTTTCTTCTTTTTAACTGTCTTGATCTCTGTCATGGTAACTTCCTTCGTAAACACATTCTATTACAATTCTTCTTTTTGTTCTACTCTGTATTCGTTCACGATCTCATAAAGATCGCCGGCTTCCGCCTTCCTGCGGATCTCCTTTACATCCAGCACCCGGACATCGATATGGCGGCTGCCATAGGTAATGCCGATAATATCGCCGGTTTTGACTTCATGCGAAGGCTTTACGATCTTCCCGTTGATCTCGATCCTCTCATTCAGCGCCAGTTCCTTGGACACCGTTCTTCTTTTCAGGATCCTGGATACTTTCAGAAACTTGTCAACTCTCACGGAATTTCACCTTCTTTCCTTTTTCGATCACTTCGATCGCCAGTGCCAGGTCATTTTTGACCTTGGGGATACGGATCGTGATCCTGTGATTGGAATACCTTAACTGCAGATCCTTGGATATATTGTTCATGACCTGGAATAAGGCAACGCCGTCCACGTGCTCCGAGAACATCTTGGAGAACGTGATCTCGATCTGTCCCTTGATCTCCTTATAGGAATCGATCTCCGGATAATCCATATAGATATCCATCTTTTTTTTGAGGAACAATACGCCTACTTCGTTCGGCAGACGTCCGTACTGGTCGATGACTTCCTGTTTATACGCTTCCAGACCCTGTATTCCGGTCAGGGAATCGATCTTCTGGTACATATCCAGTTTGTCATAGTCATCCGGGGCAAACGTTTCCGGGATATAGCTGGTCTTGTTTATGTTCACGTGCGCAGGCGCAGGCTTTGCAACATATCCCGGATCCTTCTGGCGGGTGATCGCCTCCTCCAGCATTTCAATGTACATGTCAATGCCGACGGTATCGATGAATCCGGACTGTTCCGGTCCCAGCAGGTCACCGGCGCCGCGGATCGTCAGGTCACGCATGGCGATCTTGTATCCGGAACCGAGTCTGGCAAATTCCTTGACTGCCTGCAGACGCTTCTGCGCCACTTCGGACAGCTGCTTCCGCGGCGGTATGAGCAGATACGCATATGCCACCCGGTCACTGCGGCCTACCCTTCCCTTGATCTGGTAGATCTGCGACAGGCCGAAGTCCTGGGCATTGTCGATCAGGATGGTGTTGACATTGGGGATATCGATTCCGTTTTCGATGATCGTCGTACATACCATGACATCGATATTGCCCTGTGTAAACTCCCGCATGTTGTCCTCGATCTCCTCCCGGCTCATGCGTCCGTGGATGACACGGATCGAAGCATCCGGCAGTTCTGCCTGCAGACCGCGGGCAATGTTGTAGATATATTCGATATTGTTGTAAAGATAGAATACCTGTCCGCCCCGGGCAAGTTCCTTCTGGATCGCGTCCGTGATCAGTCCCTTGTTTCTTTCAACGACATATGTCTGCACGCTGTAGCGGCTGAGCGGCGGTGTTTCCAGCTGGGACAGCTGGCGTATGCCCACCAGGGACATCTGGAGCGTACGCGGGATCGGGGTCGCGCTCAGTGTCAGCACGTCGATCCCTGTTTTCAGTTCCTTGATCTTTTCCTTGTGTTCCACGCCGAAACGCTGTTCCTCATCCACCACCAGCAGGCCAAGATCCTTGAATACGACATCCTTCGAAAGCAGTCTGTGCGTACCGATCAGGATATCCACCCTGCCTTCCTTCAGGTCGTCGAGGATCTTTTTCTGTTCGCTCTTCGGCACAAACCTGTCCATTACGCGGATATTGACGGCATAGCCTTCATATCTGCCCAGGAAGGTCTGATAGTGCTGTTCCGCAAGGATGGTCGTCGGACACAGTACAGCGACCTGCTTGTTGTCGGAAACCGCCTTGAACGATGCCCGTACAGCGACTTCCGTCTTGCCGAAGCCGACATCGCCGCAGATCAGCCGGTCCATGGGCTTGCTGCTTTCCATGTCCTTTTTTACTTCTGCCACTGCCTTTTTCTGATCTTCTGTCAGTTCAAAGCGGAATGAGCGCTCAAACTTCTCCGTCATCTCATTATCCGGTGAAAAGGCAAATCCGATATGCTGTTCACGGCTGGCATACAGCTTGATCAGCCGTTCGGCGATGTTGTTTACATTTTCTTCCAGACGTTTCTTCGTCTTTTCCCATTCGTCGGAACCGAGTTTGTTCAGACGCGGGACGACGCCCTCCCTGGATACGAACTTCCGGACCAGGCGGAACTGTTCCAGCGGGACCAGCAGTTCCGCGTTTCCCCGGTATATGATCTTGAGAAAATCACGCTTCGTGCCTTTGATCTCCCTGGTCTCTATGCCGACATACTGCCCGACGCCGTACTGGGCATGGACGATGTAATCCCCGGCATCCAGTTCATCATAGCTGTGTATGACTTCCGCGCTGCGGAATTTCTTTTCATATCTGCCGGAATGATGCCGTACCGAGAAGAGTTCCGCGGCGGTATACACCCGGATATCCGGACCGCTCAGGTAAAAACCCTGGTCAAACGATCCCGGATATAAACTGATCCCTTCCGGTATCTCCCTGTTTCCGACCAGCAGGCTGTACGGGATCTGGTCCTGTATGCAGGTATCGATGACCTGCTTCATTTCCGTTTCGTTCAGGCAGATCACCGCCCTGCCCGGCTCATTGATCAGCTTCAGCTTGAAGGAAAGCAGTTCATTGGGCAGATGGATCTCCTCAATGCCTGCCTGTGTATTGTCAAACGGATCTTCTGTGACCTTTTTGGAAGCAGGCGCGATCCTGTCATATTCATGCCAGATGGCATATCTGGGCGGGAGCTTCTTTTCCTGCACCATTTCCTGAATATATGCAGTGGTCTCTTCCCGCATCCGCTTTACGCTTTCGCGGACCGCTTCCTCATCCGACAGAAGGATCAGCGGATGGTACATGTAATCCCAGATGCCGTAATGACTGTCCAGCATTGCCATATACGGATACAGCCTTGCCTCACGGATATTTCCTTCCATGAGATTCAGATCCATCTCCACTTCCGAAAAGCCTTCTTTCCCCTTCAGAAGTTCTTCTGTCTTTTCCCGGATCGTCTGAACCTGTTCTTCATCCAGAAGGATATCGGAAGCGGGAACGATCTCCGCTTCATCGATCTGCCGGATCGTCTTCTGTGTTTCGATATGGAAAAAGCGTATGGATTCTATGATATTGTCAAAGAATTCGATACGGATTGGATCTTCGTAATTGATGGAGTAGACATCCACGATGCCGCCCCTTGCCGCAAAGCACAGCGGCTGGTCGATATGGGATGTCTGCCGGTAGCCGCCTGCGCAGAGTTTCTGTTTCAGGGTCTCCATGTCCATTTCTTCATCTGTCTTCAGATGGATGCAGGCATCACTGAACTGTTTCGGGGACGGCAGAAGTCTCAGCAGGGCTGACGGGCATGTGATGACCACCTGATCCGGGTTTTCCAGCAGGGAAGCCATCGTTTCCACCTTCTGCGCCGTCAGTTCCGGACTCTTGGCAATCGCCTCCACACGCAGCGACTCATCCGCGCCAAAAAGAGCACATTCACTCTCAGAGAGGAGGGATGACACCTTCTCATAGAGGCGCTGTGCTGTATATAAGTTCTGTTTTACAACCAGGATCCCCCTGGGTCTTTCCCGGTAGGAGGCACTGATCACCAGTGCTTCCTGGATCAGTGACCTGAGCGGCAGCGGACCTTTATCCGCTGTCAGTTTCTTTACTGCCGGATTGGAACGCAGTTCCTTAAGCAGCCACGGGGGCATTCCGGAATCTCTTCCTGTTATAAGGCTTCCTCCTTTTCCGGTCTTATTCTGATGTTGTATCTGGACATGACGTTTTCCATCGGTTCATCGATCCATGCATACGCAGCCAGGGCGGCATCTTCCACCGCTGTGTCAAACAGTTCCTTCTCTGCTTTCGGAATGGGTGACAGCACCCAGTCCGGCACTGCTTTATGATTGCCGGGCTCGCTGTGGCCTACCCCGATGCGGATGCGGGCAATATTCTTCGTGGCAAGATGGTCAATAATTGACTGCATGCCCTTCTGACCGCCGCTGGAACCGTTCTTCCGTATGCGTACGTTGCCGGTGGGAAGATCCATGTCATCATGGATGACCAGGATGTCTTCCGGTTCGATATGGTAGTAGTTCACTGCCTGTACGACAGCTTTTCCGGATTCGTTCATGTATGTGAGCGGCTTCATCAGGAGCACATTCTCACTGCCGATGCGTACTTTGCGTATCTCGGCATTCCACTTTACGGAAGGAATGCCTGCGCCGCACTTCTCTGCCAGCCTGTCCAGAACCATAAATCCGGCATTATGCCTTGTCTTTGCATATTCTTTTCCCGGATTGCCGAGTCCTGCGATCAGTTTCATTCCTCTTCTTCCTTTTTCTCGATCGGCGGCGCCGGACGGAAATCATCCAGGGAAGGTCTTTCCTCTTTTTCTTCTTCCTCCGCAGGCGCTTCCGCTGCCTTGTACTCATCCAGGGACGGTTTTTCTTCTTCTGTTTCCGTGCTTTCCAGCTTTACACCGATGCTGTTCAGCCATCTTGCGCCGACACCGGACTTGGCAAACTCTTCGACTGAGCCTTTGAGTTCATCCAGTTTTTCCGTATCGTTTTCTTCTTCCGCCAGCTTGTACAGGTTGGCGCTGATGATCATCTTATACAGACGGATCAGGGATTTGGAATATACATAGCCGGCATAGTCCCCTTCCAGTACCTTGTTGAAGAATTCCCTGCCTCTGTCGTTCTTGTTGTCATAGAAGTCATCACAGGCTTCAGCGAGGGCAACGACCAGCTGGTTCGACAGTTTATCCGTATACGGTGCCAGTTTTTCCCTGACCAGGGCGCGTGTTTCTTCCATACCCTTGTAGTGCAGCATATTCGGCATTGCCAGATACAGGTAGAAGAAGGAATCCTCATTCACTTCAACGGACGGATTTCCGGCTTTGTCCGGCTGGATCATGTCATCGATATTCACATCCTGCAGACCTTCCGCAAAGGAATCCATGCGGTCATGCAGGATACATCCCCACAGACGCAATACCTTTGCCTTGGCAACATACTGCGGTTCCTGTTCTTTTTCGATATAGGCGTCCAGCTGTTCGAAATAGGTATCAGGGTCTTCAGCGTGAACGATAATGTTGATCAGTTCCCTGTTCTTTTTGGTTTTTTTGCTTAATGTGTATGATCTGTAAACCATGTAAATCAGCAGTACATACAGCAATATATTAAGAATTCCCATAAATCCTCCTTATTTTTTATAGTAATAATAAGATACCACAGAACACGCACTCTTTTGCAAGAGCGGTGCATATATAATACAATGATTTCGTTCATGGAAAACAGAAAAAAACAGCTCACCCGCTATCAGCTCGTTACCTGGATCATCGGGATCCTGTCCCTTTTCCTGTGCCTTTCCCTGTATGTCCGTTTCAACAAGGACGCTATTTTGGAAAAGCTGTATCCCCCTGTTCCGGAACCGGTCAGCACACCGGATGCGGAAGAAAAAAAAGGACGCTGGACGAATGAACTGCCGGATGACCTGACATCCCGTTCCAGCATCCTGGTGTATGTGAATGAAGCACATCCCCTTCCGGCTGATTACGCACCGGATGATCTGACCGAGATCAATATCCCGAGCACCGGCGCAGCAATCGTACTGCGGGAGGAAGCGGGTAAAAAAGCACAGGAAATGCTCAAGGCCGCAAAGGAAGACGATATCGATCTGTATCTGACAGCCGGGTACCGTTCCTATAAAAACCAGGAAGAGCTGTATGCCAGTTATGTCTCCCTTCTCGGGGAAGCACGTGCTTCTGCCCTGGTGGAAAAAGGAGGTTGTTCCGAGCACCAGACCGGTCTGTCCATTGATATCACAAATGATTCCTCAGGCGCACAGCTGAATGAAGAATTCGCGGAGACGGACGCATACAAATGGATGTCCGAAAATGCCTATAAATACGGCTATATCCTGCGTTTCCCGAAAGGAAAGAAACATATAACCGGATTGTCTTTCCAGCCGTGGCATTACCGTTATGTCGGTACAAAAACAGCGAAAAAGATGCATAAAAAAGAAAAAAACATCACATTCGAAGAGTATTTTGGAATTTATGTCGAAGAATAACGCTGTTGGAATTGACTTTTTATATTTAAGACTATATTATATTTAAGCGTTTGTTTTCGAAATGTATAAAATTGGAGGTGGGTACGAATGAAGAGAACATACCAGCCAAGCAAAAGGAAATGTAAAGCTAACCATGGCTTCAGAGCTCGCATGGCAACAGTCGGCGGACGTAAAGTTCTGGCAAGACGTCGTGCTAAGGGAAGAAAGGTCCTGTCTGCTTAAAGTCACCGCAAGGTGATTTTTTTCTTCTTATTGTCTATGAAAAAGAAAAACAGGATCAAAAAAGCGGAAGAATTCCAGAAACTGATCAAGAAAGGCAGGAAGACTGTCAATCACTGCTTTGTTTTTTATTATGCAGACAAGAAGGAAGAAGAAGCCAGGATCGGTATAACACTCACAAAGAAAATGGGTAATGCCGTTGTCCGCAACCATATCAAGAGACAGGTGCGGATGATGTGTCATGAACTCATTGACTTTAAAACTTTCCCGTATGACGGCATCCTGATCGTCAGATTCGGCTATTTGTCGCAGGATTATGAAAAAAATAAAAAGAACTTGGAAAAAGCATTGAATATAGCTACAATTAAATAGTTATAAAATTTAGGAGATATTATGAAGTTTAGTCCTCGTACAAAAAAGATCCTCGGACTGTCGCTTGTACTGCTGTTTGTACTGACAACAACAGGCTGCGCCATTCCGCGTAATGAAGACGGTACAGTCAAACTGATCACGACTGCCACAACATTCTCTGAGACAATGTCCAGCGAAAACTGGTTCAGTGCCATCTTTGTCTGGCCGCTGTCCCAGATGATCAACCATCTGAGTCCCAAGATCGGCGTCGGTGCTTCCATTGCCCTGGTAACGATCATCGTCAACGCGATCCTGATCATTGCCACACTGCGGTCAACTGTTGCCCAGCAGCGCATGCAGATGATCCAGCCGGAACTCGAACGGATCCAGAGAAAGTATGAAGGCCGTGATGACCAGACATCCAAGATGCGTCAGGCATCGGAAATGCAGGCATTATACAAAAAGTATGATATCAACCCTGCTTCCGTACTGCTGGTTACATTCCTGCAGTTCCCTGTCATTATGGCAATGTATATGTCCGTTCACAGATCTGAAGCTGTCCAGAACGGTACATTCCTCGGTCTGAGCCTGCAGAAAACACCGCTTCAGGGATTCCAGGACGGACAGTATCTGTACATCGTCCTGTTCCTGATCATGGTCGCTGCACAGTTCCTTTCCATGAAGATCCCGGAAATTATCAACAAGAAGCGTGCAGAGGAAACCGCAAAGAAACAGCACCGCAAGCCGGCTGATACAACTTCCTCACAGGCAATGACAATGCAGTATTCCATGCTGGCTATGATCGCCGTATTCGGTCTGATGTGGCCGACAGCCATGACAGTTTACTGGATCATCAACTCCCTCGTGAATATCGGCAAGACATTCATCGTCCAGAGAGTCATCGAAGCCAACAAATAACAGGAGCTATATATGAAGAACTATACTGCTAAATCACTGGAAGAACTGCTGCAGAATGCCGCAGCAGATAAAAACTGCACGGTCGAAGAACTGGAATACTTCGTTACAGAAGAAAAGAAAGGCATTCTCGGAATCGGAAACTCCGTCAGCGCAGATGTATTCTGCCGCGATGACGTCAAGGAATTCCTCTTTGACTATCTCGGAAACTTCTTTACCGGCATCGACCAGGATATCGAAGTTGCCATCGAAGAAACAGATACAGGCTTCATCGTTAATCTGAACGCTGAAAACAATGCTGTCCTGATCGGCAAGATGGGCAAGACACTGGCAGCTTTCAACACTGTTGTCAGAGGCGCAGTCAACGCTGAATTCAAAAAGAGAATCGACGTTCTGATCGATATCAACCATTACAAGGAAGAACGCTATGCAAAGCTTTCCTCCATGGCCAAGAGAATCGCCAAGCAGGTGATCCGCACAAAGGTAGACGCAGAACTCGACCCGATGCCGAACGATGAAAGAAAAGTGATCCACAAAACACTCAATGACTGGAAGAATGTCAAAACACAGAGTGAAGGCGACGGCAGCAAGCGTCATATCTGTATCAAATATGCAGGATACAGAGATACTACCGCTGCAGAATAAACAAACAAGACAGGGCTGTAATTAACCTCTGATGCGCAGTCAGAAGTTAAACAGCCCCTTTTCTATGGATAATTGGTTTATAGACAATTCACAGCATACGCAATAAACTTACTTCGGAGGATACATACAATGAACTATGCAGAAGAATCACTGAAAAAACACTATGAATGGAAAGGCAAGATCGAAATCAAAACACGCGCGGCAGTAGACAGTTCCGAGGCGCTGAGTCTGGCATATACGCCCGGTGTTGCACAGCCCTGCCTTGAGATCCAGAAAGATATCAATAAAAGTTACGAACTGACACGCAGATGGAATACTGTGGCAGTCGTTACCGACGGTACAGCAGTACTGGGACTCGGTGACATCGGTCCGGAAGCCGGCATGCCTGTCATGGAAGGCAAATGTGCACTGTTCAAGGCATTCGGTGATGTCGATGCCATCCCCCTGTGCGTCCGCTCAAAAGATGTGGATGATATCGTAAAGACCGTTGCGCTTCTGGCAGGTTCATTCGGCGGCGTTAATCTGGAAGATATTTCCGCACCCCGCTGCTTCGAAATTGAAAAGAAGCTTAAGGAATGCACGGATATCCCGATCTTCCACGATGACCAGCACGGAACAGCAGTCATTACGCTGGCCGGTATCATGAATGCCCTGAAACTGGTTGGAAAGAAAATTGAAGATATCAAGATCGTCACATCCGGTGCCGGCGCTGCAGGTATCGCTATTATCCGCCTCCTGCTGGCAATGGGTCTGAAGAACGTGATCATGACAGACCGTAAGGGAGCCATCTATGAAGGACGTGACGGACTTAATCCGATCAAGGAAGAAATGGCAAAGATCACAAACTTTGCACACGAAAAAGGAACACTGGCAGATGTCATCCGCGGCGCAGATGTATTCATCGGCGTATCCGCTCCGGGTACACTGACACAGGATATGGTACGCACCATGGCA
>CADBPK010000287.1 GCA_902796465.1 uncultured Erysipelotrichaceae bacterium
ATTTCCCTGAGCTTGCGGACTTCATAACTTCTGATACGTCTGTATTCACCCTGTTTCAGGTTTCCCAGTGTCAGGAATCCGTACTGCACGCGTTTCAGCTGTCTGACAGTGCATCCGAAGTATTCCATCATGCGGCGGATCTCACGGTTTCTGCCTTCCTGGATCGTGATGCGCGCAGCGGTCCTGTTTTTCTTTTTGGAACGTTCCGTTATTTCCACATTTGCCGGCAGTGTTTTGCCGTCCTCCAAGTCGATTCCTTTTTCGAGCCTGATCGCCATTTCGTCACTCAGGATGCCTTCCACAACAACTTCATAGGTCTTCAGGATATGATTTCTCGGATGCATCATGATATTCGCAAAATCTCCGTCGTTCGTCATGATCAGAAGACCGGTCGTATCGTAATCAAGTCTCCCCACAGGAAATATCCTTTCCTGCACGCCTTGAAAACAGCGCATGACGGTATCGCGCCCTTTTTCATCCTGCAGTGAACAGATCGTTTTTGCCGGCTTATTCAGGAGATAATAAACTTTTTCCTCTTCTTTGAGAACCTGTCCGTTGACAGTGATCTCATCCTGCGGGGAAACCTTTATACCCATTTCCCTGACAGTAATTCCGTTCACTTTTACTTTTCCGCTCAGGATCAGTTCTTCTGCCTTGCGTCTGGAGGCAATGCCTGACCTGGCAATTACTTTCTGCAATCTTTCTGTCATATTAATGTTTGTTTCGGGTATTGCCCCAGAAACC
The DNA here is from genome assembly GCA_902796465.1 of uncultured Erysipelotrichaceae bacterium. Classification (GTDB taxonomy): domain Bacteria; phylum Bacillota_I; class Bacilli_A; order Erysipelotrichales; family Erysipelotrichaceae; genus Bulleidia. Next base: position 745 of record CADBPK010000287.1, read on the forward strand.
GCTCCCTGCTTTCGTATAATTGTTCCGGATCATAACGGGAATCATGGCAAATTTAGAATCTTCTTCCGCAAGCAAAGCGCAGGCACTGAGTCTCTTATGCCCGTCTATGCATACATACCCATTTTCTTCTTCGTCAACCTGCACCGGGATGGCAACGCCGCGTTCCCGGATACTTAGAAGCAGATTTCCCGTTTCCTTTGTTTCATACCGGATCTGATCCAGAGGAACTTTTTTATTTATCATTCTTTTTCTTCCTTCTAAACTTTCTTCCTTTAATGATTTTCAGAATTATAAGGAAGATCAGTACCATTACACCGCATGCAAGAGCAGCGAATACAGATACTGCTGTTTCACTTCTTGTGTTTTCATAGGTCAGCGTATCATCAATCAGCTGACTTTCACGGACAGACTGTCCGCTGCGGCGCATCAGTATGAATTGCCCGCCGTTCATCGCTTCAAATGTAATTCTGGCGTCATCCTGACGGGTAATGCACGCTGTGATATCACCGTCATCCGATATCTCGAATACTTCATACAGATCGCCTTCCATATCATCTGATGGTTTTTCCAGTGAGAACCGGAGCCCCTCATGGCTCTCCCATGGCCTGTAATTCCTGCGGACAGTGATTCGCACCGGATGAACGATCGTTCTGCCTGTGCTTTCAGCGATCATCGCACACTGTGCCAGCATGTCATCTTCCCCGTGTCTGTCAACAGTGATTTGGTAGGAATCACGTTTAAAGAAATTGACAGATCCCGGATTGCCGAGATCATCCTGCATCAGGATGCCTGAGACCCCGAGATTCATCGGATCGTTGTTGATGGAATATGTGATCCGGTTGCCGGCAGCCATGCGTACCAGTTTCTCAAAGCGATAAGCAGCTTCTCCGGTCGGATAGTATCCTTCCATTTCGAGCTTTTTCTTGAAGGAAAGGATCCTGTCGACATCATTTTTGTACAGAACTTCGGTGCCTGCATACATCTCGGACAGTTCATTCATTTCATCCTGCAGAGCGGTGGTATCCTTCTCTTCTTTCTCGCGGACGAGTATATCATATGAAACAGAACTGCCGCCGTAATTAACCGTTACGGTCTGTTCCCCTGTTTTGGAAAGATCAAATCCGCTTACCATGGATGTTGTCAGCGGCACAGTTTTGGTTTCATCCCCGGGCAGCTGGATCTGGACAGATCCGCCTTTCAGATTAAGCCGGTCATCCTGTTCATACTCCGTCTGCGGAACGCCGGTAAGTTCCATATTCTGAATCTTTGCGTATTTAGCCTTGAATATCGTATCGGTGGTAATATGATCCGTTTCCTTGTCCCATCCGGTAAACAGCATTCCCTTTTTGACCGGTTCATCCGCGTATGCGTTGTCTCCGTCCGAAATCATGTATTTCTTTTCCGCTGTTCCGTCATTGAACTTTCCGCCGTCAGCGCTGAAAGTCACCGCGTGGTAAGTGAGAGATTCCGTATCGGCAGATCCCTCGATCACCTGGTCAACATCATTCTTTTTGATATAACCGACGTCCTGCTTGTAATCATAAGCATCTGAAAAAACTGAAACATCACTCTGCACACGGTAATAACCATTTACATCGCCCAGAATGACGAATGCATATTCCGCTGTATCCGGTGTCCTGTACAGTTCCTTTGCGTCGCTGTTGGGAGCGCCATATACCTTTACGGATGCGTGA
>CADBPK010000288.1 GCA_902796465.1 uncultured Erysipelotrichaceae bacterium
ACGGAACCCACATGAATCGCCACTTTTCGTCATTTTTTCGTGTTTTTTCTGGGATTTACTCGCCTCTCTGCTTCATGGTCGGGAACAGCAATACATCTCTGATGGATTCCTGTTCTGTAAACAGCATACACAGTCTGTCGATACCATAACCAATACCGCCCGCCGGAGGCATCCCGTATTCCAGAGCTTCAACGAAATCCATATCAATGTCATTTGCTTCTTCATTGCCGAGATTCTTTTCCTTCAGCTGTTCCTCAAAACGTTCAAGCTGATCGATCGGATTGTTGAGCTCAGTATAGGCATTGGCGAATTCACTTCCGCCGATGAACAGTTCAAAACGGTCCACGAAACGCGGATCATCCGGATTCTTTTTTGTGAGAGGGGTGATCTCCAGCGGATGGCCATACTGGAATGTAGGCTGGATCAGTGTCTCTTCCACATACTTCTCAAAGAATTTGTTGATGATATGGCCATACTGCTTTTCGTGCGGTTCCAGCTCGATCTGATGTTCTTCCGCCAGACGCAGGCATTCATCCAGATCATTGATGGCACGGAAATCAATTCCTGTCTTTTCCTTGATCGCTTCCGTCATGGAAACACGTGCCCATTTGCCGCGCAGATCGATATCATATCCCTTGTAAGAGAATGTATATTTACCTGCTACATTTTCTGCGATTGATTTGTACATGCCTTCGGTCAGATCCATCATGCCTTCGAGATCACTGTAGGCCAGATAAGCTTCCATCAGTGTAAACTCAGGATTATGGTTCAGGTCCATGCCTTCGTTGCGGAAAACACGGCCGATTTCATAGACAGCCTCCATTCCGCCGACAAGCAGTCTCTTCAGCGGAAGTTCAAGAGCGATGCGCAGATACATATCCATATCCTGTGTATTGTGGTGTGTCACAAAAGGACGTGCGGACGCGCCGGTAAGAAGGGTAGACAGGATCGGTGTTTCCACTTCTGTAAAGCCCTGGGAATCCATATAGCTGCGGATGCAGCGCAGAATGGCAGGACGCATGAAAGCAACCCGGCGGCTCTCTTCATTCATGATCAGATCGACATATCGTCTGCGGTAACGTTCTTCCTTATCGGTAAGACCATGGAACTTTTCCGGCAGCGGGCGCAGTGCCTTGGTCAGATGCGTATATTCATGTGCTTCAACGGATAATTCACCGGACTGGGTGCGGATCATACGGCCGCTGACACCGATAATATCGCCGATATCGCTTGCTTTGAATATTTCATATACGTCGTCACCGACAATACGCTTGTTTACAACGATCTGGAATTCACCGTCTCTGTCCAGTACATGGAGAAATCCGAGTTTTCCCATACGACGTTTTGTCTTGATGCGTCCGGCGACAGAAACGGGATATTCTGTTTCATTCAGTTCTTCCAGTGTCATTTCGCCGTATAATGCTTTGATTTCACCGGAACGGTGTGTTCTGTTGAACCGGTGTCCGAACGGGTCAATGCCTCCGTTCTGAAGATCTTCCATCTTCTTGCGGCGGGACAGTTCCTGATCAGACAGTTTTGTTTTGATTTCAGCCATGGTTATATCCTCCTTAAATATAAAAGCTCTCCTCCATAGGGACGAGAGCTTGTTCGTGGTACCACCCTAATTCACACGCAAAAGTGCCTCTTATGTCTATATCGCAGACATGCGGCAGATGCTCCGGAGTCTTTGTCAATCCGTTTCCCGCTTGTTTCTTTTCACCAGCCAGAAACTCTCTCTAAACGTTTCGCGGATCCGCTCTCCTTCATTGCTTGCCTGTCTATTCTATCATGTTTTTCTGAAATGAGAAGATGATAAACAGTCTGTTTTATATTTCATACGGTATAGTAAATATATGAACAGTGAGGGACAGTATGATTAAAATGATAGTATTCGTTGTGATCGCTGCTGTTATTGAAGTCATCCTGATGAAAGTGTTTAATCAATCAGATGCCGGTGCAAAAACCGATCCGGATGCGGTCACTGTGACGGCATACAGAGACACACCTTTTCCGGATGTGTATGACGAAAAGGCAAGGCGCAATGTTTCGTCTTACAAATATGTATGGGAATACCGGGGAAAGAAGCATTCGATCACACTATGTGACTACCGTGGCAGCCAATGGGAACATTGTATCAGCGACTTTGCGGGCCGTCCGGACTTTGTGCCTGAAGTCAGCATTACGGTTAACAGAAATACGGGCAGATATTATGTTCCTGAAAATATCAGGGTAAGAAAAAGGAATGACATTCTGAGTCTTTTCCTTTCTGTACTCGCAAGCTGGTTCATTACCAATATGATTTTTTGAGCATTTAAGTTAAAATTAAGGATATAAAGTACTGAATAGTATAAAAAAGGATGAGTTAATATGAGCAATAATACATTAAAAGTGATTCTCAGCAGTTTCATGATTCTTTCCCTGGCAGCATGCGGAAACAAAGAAAAAGAACCGGATCCTGTTCCGACTCCGGAAGAAACGGAAGTGCCGGAAGAACAGGAAACACCTGAACCGGAACCGGAAACAACGGAAGAACCTGAAAGCACAGGTATTGAACTTCAGCATGGTGAAGTTTCCGGACAGGTATATCAGAATGAATCCCTTAATCTGGTGATCGATCTTCCTGAAGGCTGGACGTTCATGGATGATGCACAGCTGGCTGAAATCAATAAACAGACAGGGGAAACCATGAACAGCGATTTCGCCAGGAATATGCTTGAAAATGGGCTCACAGTGATCGATGCATACGCATACGATATGAGCCTCCCGGCGACGATCAATGTCGTAGTCTCTCAGAGTGATCAGGATGTAACAACCGGAAATACAGAACTTTTATACAGCATGTCGGAATCCACACTCAGAAAAGAGTTTGAATCGCAGGGATATACGGATATTGAAATTACAGGACTGGATGTGAATTTCATGGGAGAAACACATCCGTGTCTGAAATCGACTGTAACGCAGCAGGATCAGCAGTTATATTACCGCCAGGTTTACTGCTATACAGGAAAATATCTGTATGTAATCACGATCGTAACGCTTGGCGCCGATCATACGGAAGAGTTGTTTCCTTACTTCACGCATATAAACTGAAAACTGCCTCACGGCAGTTTTCATTGTCTTGTGTAGATTCCATTGATGAACTGGACCAGCTGTTTTGCTTTCGGCCAGAGATCGGAACTGTGTTCTGAATCATTCATGCTGATGCAGAAGCTTGCGTTTTCCGTAAAGCCGATAATGTAGGTATGGATCCGGTCATTGGCGCATTCAGCTGTCCCGGTTTTGGCATAGACCATGCCGCAGGATGCTTCATCAATTCCGTATCCGACTGCAGTTGAATGCAGGATCGGTTTCAACCGTTCTGCTATTTTTGCGCGGAAACAGTTTTTCAGCACGGAAGGATTTGATTTGTACAGAAGAGAATTACCGCTCTGTATCCTCTTGACGATATTCGGCTGCATCATCTTACCGTCATTGGCCATAGCCTGGGCAATGAGGGCAAGATGGAAGGGGGTGATCTCCGTATTTCCCTGCCCGAATGCCGTCTGTGCGATCGTGACCGGTTCCGCATTGCTGATATCGATGCGGGAGTGGATCGTGCAGAGGAACGGTATTTTGATATCGCTGCCGATCATCAGGTTTTTTGCCATTTTGTTCATCCGCTCAGCACCAATCTTGACGCCGAGATTGGCGAAGTAACAGTTGACAGAATTGTTCATTGCCTTTTCAAGATCGACTTCTCCCCACACCGCGTGTTCATAATTGGTGATGACAAAGTCGGAATCCGGCGCGTAATACTCTCCGGTATCGGTGTACGCGAAGAAATCATCCGGCAGGTTTTCATCGATATCCTTTTCGATGGCTGCTGCGGCAGTGACGATCTTGAAGGTACTTCCCGGAGGATCGTTTTCAAATGTCCCGCGTCTGAACTGGGCACCTTCGACATCACTTCCGATGAAGCTTTCCATATCATTGACATCATAGTCAATGTTGCTTTTGCTGGTGAAGCAGAGCACGTCGCCTGTTTTGTTGTCAAGTACGATGACGCTTCCTTCCTGTCCGTTCAGGATCGTTTCGAAGGCATAATTCTGCAGTGCATTGTCCGTTGTCAGTGTTACCGTAGCGCCTTTGTTGGATTTATCAAGGGTAAACAGCAGATATTCATTCAATGAACCGCGCAGACCGTATTTGTTTTCACGGTTCTGGCTGACCGTGTAATATCCCAGCAGATAGGCATAGCTTCTGTTTTTTCCGGCCGGCGCGTAAGCGGGTATTCCCTCAGCCGCGTTGCCCATGATCAGGGCACCGTCACGGTCAACGATATCACCTTCCAGCGCGTAGTTCTTTACAGCGTCGTAAATGATCGTATTCCTCAAAGCGCGGGAGTTGCTGTCGGCAGCCGGACGGATCAGATACTTGAACGAAAAGAAGGCGATAAACAGGAAACAGACGATGCAGGCAGCTAGCTCACTGAGCCTGATCCTGACCCGGGTATGGGATTTCGAGCTGTTCTGTGACATCCGGATCCACCTCACTTTCCTTGTATTTCCTGCCGTTATTCTGTGACAGAGATATCATCAGACCGGCAAAACTGAAAACAATTGCCTGATAGGTCCCGCCCCTTGAAAGGAAGGGGATGGGAAGTCCGGTAAACGGGATCAGGTTGCAGGATCCCAGGATCACGATCATCGCCTGCAGGAACAGCATGACTGTAACACTGTAGACAAGAACGGAATCGGCAGGGTCGTATTCGGATATCTTTCTGGAGATCTCAGATCCCGAAATAAAGATCCTGAGAAACATCAGGACGGTAAAGAATGCCAGCGGCAGGCCGAAAGCGGACGCCAGGGCGATAAACGCCATATCGCTCTCCGGCACGGGCAGGGCACTGAAATTAACGGTATTGCCGAACAGTCCGCTCATCCAGAGGGCTTTCTTGCCCTGCAGGAGCTGATATCCTGATCCATACGGATCGGAATTCAGATTCGCTGTCAGGGAGAAGCGCACATAGATCTTTTTGACGACCGGCCAGATGATCGTACTGATCCGGTTCATGGTGCCGCTTTCCGCCTGCGGAAGAAGTATTTTGTAAAGAACAAATGATCCGCCGACTACCATGACGCAGAACAGGAATATGGCGATCAGGTAGATCCTCTTTGCCATACTGTGCGGCATGAAAATGCACAATACCGAAAGATGCAGGAAAAACAGGATGAAGAATGAACCAAGTTCATGAATCAGCACCGATCCCGCAAGGTTCAGCGCAAAGAAGAATGAGGAGATCACCAGGATAAACCATGTGCTTCGTTCACTCTTCGATGAAAACAAGGTTGAATAGAATATCAGTGCAGTGATCTTCGTAAAGTCGGTAAGCTGGAACGTGACCGGTCCGACGGTCAGCCAGGCTTTTGTTCCGTAGCCGTTCGGGTCCACACCCTTGAAATACAGCAGAGCATAGATGCCGGCTGCCATCAGGATAGCCAGATAAAGCGTGACGGAATGGTTCAGCATTTTCCTGAACAGCTTATAGAACAGGATAAAAAGAAACGAGCAGCCGAACGATATCAGATATTTCACCGGACTGAAAACTGTCGGCGGATGATAGATCTCATCAACCAGAAACTGCAGGGCAGCACCGATGGAAGCCAGGACCGCAAAAGCAAAGAACAGTTTCATATCCCCGTCTTTGTTGTATGTATGCGTACCGAGGAAGGCTGTCACGATCAGGATCGGGATCAGCAGGATCAGATAATTCAGGGAAGCTTCCCGGGACTTCAAAAACAGCAGTCCGCTCATACCTACCTGTATGAGCACTGCCAGGATAATATACCGGTCGCTTCTGTCCACGGCCTCTTTTTCTGCGGCAGGTTCAATGCCGCTTTTCTTCTTCGTAAAAAACATGTGTTCTCCGATAAATATACAATAGAATAGCACGATTTTTCCCGGGCGCAAGTTCTGCGCAGTGAATCTTAAGAACCAAAAAACAGTCCTTCACGCTTTAATCGGCTATGAAACTATTATAAAATGTTAGGAAAGGAATCGGAATGAGAAACAGGATCAGGGCAGTATTTCTTGATATGGACAGTACGCTGTATTCCCATACCATTGACGGAATACCCCGTTCAGCGCGTCTTGCGGTGGACCGGGCAAGAAAAAACAACATACTTGTTTTTGCCTGTACGGGCAGACATCGCCTGGAGATGGAACAGCTGAATCTGGAAGGAATCGAACTGGATGGATATGTGTCTGTGAACGGCGCGCTCTGTTATGACAGGACAGGCGTATTTTACAGACATCCTGTATTGGCGGAAGATATGGACATTCTCTATAGGGAATTAAAGACAAATCCGTTCCCCTGTCTTTTTCTTGAGGAAGACAGAATGTACATGAATTATGTAGATGACCACGTACGGCATGTTCAGGCGATGATCCATACACCTGTGCCCCCGACAGAGGATATTGAAAGGATCCGGGAAAACCCCGTCTATATGTTTATTCCTTATACCGGCAGCGCAGTCTGGAATCCTGTTCAGCGCAGAATGCCCCATACTGCCTGTACGAACTGGTCGGATTCTGCGATTGATGTCTATGCATATGACTGTAATAAGACCAGGGGCATGGAAGCAGTGATGGAACGTTTCTCCCTTTCAAGGGAAGAGATCATGGCTGTCGGAGACGGACCGAACGATGTGGAGATGATCTGTTTCGCCGGATGGGGCGTATGTATGGGCAACGGATGTGACGCGGCCAAAAAGGCGGCAGATGAGGTCACGGCTGCGATCGATGATGACGGGTTATACCGTCTGTTTATAAAACACGGGCTGATCAGCGAGGAGGAAGAATGAAGTATTTCGGACAGGACACAAAAGGAAACGACGTTTATCTGCATACACTGGAAAATGAAAAGATCCGTTTTTCGGTAATGGATTACGGAGCTACGCTTGTATCATTTACAGACAAAGAAACCGGAAGGGACATTGTACTTGGCTTCGATGATATGCAGGGCTATCTGAACCAGGACTGCTACATCGGCGCGTCCATCGGCCGTACGGCAAACCGGATCGGAAAAGGATTATTCACGCTGAACGGGAAAACATATGGTCCGCTGTTCATCAATAACGGCGGCAACTGCAACCACGGCGGGAAAGAAGGGTTTGACAAGAAGATCTTCAAAGCGGAAGAAAAAGAAGACCGTCTGATCTTTACCTACCTCAGTCCGGATATGGAAGAAGGATATCCCGGAAACCTTGCCGTAAAGATCACCTATATTCTCCTCGACAGCGGCATTGAAATCATCAGTGAAGGAGAATCCGATCAGGATACATTGTTTGCGTTCACCAACCATTCCTACTTTAATTTGGATATGTCGCCGACTGTAATGGATCACAAGATCCGTCTGGACAGCCATCTGTATGCGGAAAATGATGCGAACGGCATGGCAGAAGAAGAAATGTACGAAGTCAGCGGTACACCTTATGACTTCTCTGAATACAAAACACTGCGTCAGGGATACGCCGAAGTCGGGGAAAAAGGGTTTGATCATTACTATGAGGTCGAAGGAGAAGGGATCCGGCATATGGCGGCTGCGAAGTGCGGTGACCTCGAACTGCATATGTCTTCCGATTTCCCGGGTTTTCATCTGTATACTGCATACTGGCTCGGTGAATGGACGGGTAAATACGGATTCCGTACCGGCAGTTCCGCAGCATTCTGCTTTGAAGCGGAATACCATCCGAACGGCATCAATTACGAGACAGTTGCGGCCAAACCAATCGTTTATGCCGAGAAACCAATGAAACATCATATTGTTTTTGAGATCAGACATCCGGAAAGATGAGGCAAATCATGAAAGAATGGACCAAGGAAGAAAAAAAGAGAATATTGGATGAAGAAGATCTGCCGGAGCTTGAAAAGCTTCATGAACAGATCCTGAAATCCAGATGGCGCTGCGATTATCATGTGCAGACCGTGACAGGTCTCATGAACGATCCGAACGGTTTCTGCTGGTATAACGGCAAATGGCATCTGTTCTATCAGTGGTTCCCGTTCGGGGCTGTGCACGGCATGAAGCACTGGTATCATGTGACCAGTGAAGACCTGGTGCACTGGAAGAACATGGGTATTGCCGTTATGCCGGATACATGGTGTGAAAACAACGGCTGTTACAGCGGCAGTGCTTTCATCGAAGACAATATTCTTTATTATGCATATACCGGAAACAGCCGCGACGCGCAGAACCAGCGCAGTCAGTATCAGCTGCTAGGGAAAATGGATGAAAGAGGATTTCATTCCAAATATCCGGAACCGGTCATTTTCCCGTCAAAGGATTATACGGAACATCAGCGTGATCCAAAGCTGTTCCGCCGTGAGGAAGATGGTAAATACTATATCCTCCACGGTGCGCAGAACAAGGAACTGCAGGGTGTCCTCCTGCTGTATTCCTCCGATACGATCAGCGAAGGATGGATCCTGTGCGGTGAACTGAAAGTGCGCGGATATGATCATTTCGGATCTATGGCAGAATGTCCGGATCTGGAGAAAATAGGGGATAAGTGGCTGCTTCTGTTCTCGCCGCAGGGTCTGGAAACAGACCGGGAGGGATTTGAAAACAGATGCCATAATATATATTTCATCGGAGATATGGATTTTGAGAATCTCGAATTCATTCCCGACGGACAATATGAGGAGCTGGACAGGGGCTTTGATTTCTACGCTGCCCAGTGCGCGTTTCAGAAACAATATGAAAACACAGCCGTTCTTGAGGCCTGGGTCGGAGGTGTGGAATATACCTATCCGCCGACTGATGAGGAAGGCTGGGCCGGACTGCAGACACTGCCGCGTGAGCTGACCATCGAAGACGGGAAGCTTATGCAGAGACCTGCCCGCAATGTCGATGCCTTGAAAGGGGAACTCCTTTTTGAAGCGAAAAACGGCGAGATTCTGCAGAATAAAACGATCGGCACAACACCCGATGCGTGTGTAATCAGCGTACAGAATCCGGATCTGGAATCCTTTACCCTGAATCTGTTCGCGGAGATGAATCACAAGGGATTCGAGATCTCCTATTCCAAGATGACCGGTCAGTTTACGATCGACAGAAGCGACATGACGAATCAGATCAATACGGAATATGGAACGAAACGGACGATCAGTCTGCCGCAGGGTATGAAGAGCCTGCTTGTATTCGCGGATCACAGCATCGTTGAGATCTTTGTCAATGACGGTGAATATGTCCTGACTGCCAGGATCTTCCCGACAGAACAGGAACGCCAGCTGCGCATGAACGGCAAAAATGTGGATATGAGCATATGGCAGGCAAACAAGACGGTAGATGATGATTTTGTCATCACCGAGGCGGAGGAATAAGTCCGGCAATGATCAGAATCAGAAAAGCGGAAAACAAAGATATCCCTGCGATAATGGGGATGCTGCTGCAGGTGCTGAACATACACGCGGCGATCCGTCCGGATATCTTCATCCCTGATACGACGAAATATACCGTCGAGGAACTGGAGGAGATCATCGCAGACCCGCAGAGACCGGTATTCATTGCGGCAGATAATGATGACAATGCCGTCGGATACGCATTCTGTGCATTCCGGAAACGGGCGCATGAAAACAACATGACGGATATCCTGACGCTCTATATCGATGATCTGTGTGTTGATCAGAATCTGCGCGGACAGAAGATCGGCAATCAGCTATATGAACACGTGATCGCCTTCGCAAAAGAAAACGGCTGTTATCATGTCACCCTGAATGTGTGGGAGGGCAATGACGCAGCCAGAGCTTTCTATGAAAAGGAAGGATTCAAAGTACTTTTCACCACGATGGAAAAGATCCTGTAAATGAAGGAGCCTGACGGCTCCTTTTGCGTATAAAAAAACCGCAGTTACAGCTGCGGTACGGATTTTGCACGTTTCTGGATGAGCTGGATCAGTTCTTCCATCTCCGGCTTGAGTTCTGCTCCTTTGCGGACAGCGAATACCACTTCCATCTTCGTTTTGGGACGAAGGGGAATCGCGACAACATCTTTCTGCGGGGAGATCATGAGGGAACTGAACGGCAGCAGACTGACGCCTCGTTTTTCCGATACAGCCGGTATGATCTGGTCCACGTTGCAGATGGTGACATTTTCCGTGGAGATATGATACTGCTTCAGCAGATTCCAGGATAATCCGAAAGAAGATGAATAAGGGTTGGCAAGGAAGAATGTTTCATTTTTCAGCTGGACGAGGCGAAGCGTTGTCTCTTTTGCGAGAGGATGGTCTTTCCAGAGGACCGCTGCCATTTCGTCTGTAGCGAGCAGAAATGATGAGATGCCTTCATGATCATTCAGCATATGCTTGCGGCATACGATCGCGTCATATGTGCCGTTCAGGAGACCTTCCACAACAGCCTTTCCTTCCGTTTCCTCCATTATGATAGGCGTGTCATGTTCCTCTACGAAACGCTGGAACATCCTGCGCAGGCGGTACTGACGAAGGATCGGCAGTGATCCGATCACGATGCGGTCTGTACAGTCGCGGTACGGTTCCATCTGCCGGATCATATGACGGTAATCCTTCATGATCTGCCGTGCTTCCTGCAGGAAGATCTTGCCTGCGTCTGTCAGGACGCCGGTATTTTTGTTTTCCCGCAGGAAAAGGTGTGTTCCGAGTTCCTCTTCCAGTGCCAGGATATCCTCATGCGCCGAACTGACATAGCGGTGCGGATCTCCTTCAGGCGTATAAAACATCTCACTTTCAACCGATGCGATAAATGTTTCGATCTGTTCTATTTTCATGGTTTCATTGTAGCATACGTAAGAAGATAAATGTTCTGATTTGGTATATAATATTTTCTGCGTGAAGAAAGGAAAAAACTATGAAAGCACCATTTTCTTTGTTTCTGGATGATATCACCCCGTATCTGAAAGAACTGCTTGGGCTTCTGAATCAGCGTTATGAATACGTCAGTATTCTTTCAACAGATTCAACCGGTCTGAATGTATCGATTTCCCAGCATCAAAAATCGGTATCCAATGAAACGATGACCACGGAAAGAGGCACTGTGATCCGGGTGTACCGGGACGGCTGCTACAGTGAATATGCCCTGAATACCTATGACAGGGATCATGTCGGGGAAACAGCTGACAAGATAACGAAAATACTGGATGAGCAGCTGGAGATCCTGAAGGAAGCCGGCGGCTCTGTATATGAAACCGGAAAGCTCAGCGATGAACCGCTGGAGCTGTTTGTCGAGAAGGAATGCGGCTGTCTGCCGGAAGATGCGGATATCCGTGAGATCGTGGAAAAACTCTCAGCGGTATCCGACAAAGGCATGACCATGAGCGAAAACATCATCGAATGCATGGCAAGGGCACAGTCCACCCACGTCAATAAACTGTTCCTGACGAAGAACCGTTATCTGCGTCAGAGCTATGTATACAGCGAAGGCAGCGTCGTTGCCATTATGGCGAAAGACGGCCAGAACAAGATCGCCGTAGAGGGAATCTCCGGCCTGAAAGGTCCCGAACTGTTCGACTCACTGGCAGACCTGCTGCCGAAAGCTGTTGCGTTCGGCGAAGACCTCCTGAAATCCGAAAGGATCGTGCCGGGTGAATACGAAGTGATCGCGACACCGGAGATCAGCGGACTGATCGCCCATGAAGCGTTCGGCCACGGCGTTGAAATGGATATGTTTGTCAAGGGCAGGGCGCTCGGAAGCGAATATATCGGGAAACGCGTCGGCAGCGACCTGGTCACGATGCACGAAGGCGCCCTCTGCGCGGAAGATGTAACTTCCTATGCGTTTGATGATGAAGGGACGCTTGCAGGGGATGTCATTGAGATCGACCGCGGCATCCTGAAAACAGGTATCTGTGATGCCCTCAGCGCACTGCGTCTGGGAACACAGCCCACCGGCAACGGCAAGCGTGAAAACTATGAACACAAGGTCTATACCCGTATGACAAACACCATATTCGATGCGGGAAACGACAAAGTGGAAGATATGATCGCTTCGATCTCCCACGGCTATCTGCTCGAAGGCGTTGAGAGCGGTATGGAAGACCCGAAGCACTGGGGCATCCAGTGCATCATGGCATGCGGCAGGGAAATCAAAGACGGCAAGCTGACCGGTAAGGTCGTATCGCCTGTGATCATGACCGGCTATGTACCGGATCTTCTCAACAACATCACGATGGCATCCGGTGAAGCGAAAGTCTTCGGTACAGGCGGATGCGGAAAAGGACATAAGGAATGGGTCAAGGTCTCTGACGGGGGACCATACCTCAAAACGAAAGCGAGGCTCGGATAATGCTGGAAACATTGCTGAAGATCCTGAAGGAAAGCGACGCAGCCGGATGGCGCGTCATCCAGGAAAAAATCCAGGGATGGGAATACTATTTTATCCGGCACCAGCTGGATCAGAACAGGGCAAAGGAAGTGGAGCATGTCGATGTGACAGTCTACTGTTCAATTGAAGACGGAAAGTATCTCGGCATGGCTGCGGCTTCTGTTGCCCCGACAGCTACGGAGCAGGAACTGCGGAAAACAGTCAGCGACCTGATCTTCCAGGCATCACTCGTAAAAAACAAGCCTTTCGAACTCAATGAGAGAAAGGAAGCCGAACCGATGGAGATCCGGATCCCTTCACTGAAAGAAGAAGCAGGCAAATTCATCCGCACATACAGGAAAGTAAAAGAAACTGAAACGGAAAATATCAACAGCTACGAGATCTTTACAAACCTCATAACGAGAAGACTGATCACGTCGACAGGCATCGATGTAACGGAATCCTATCCGTCTTCCATGAATGAAGTTGTCGTCAATGCCCGCCGGGAAGGACACGAGATCGAATTATACAGGCTGTATCATTCCGGCACATGCGACAGCGACGGCCTTAAAAAAGAGATCGAAGATACACTGCGTTACGGCAAGGACCGTCTGACAGCTGTACCGACACCGGACCTCGGACATACTGCGGTATTGTTCTCCACAGACGC
>CADBPK010000289.1 GCA_902796465.1 uncultured Erysipelotrichaceae bacterium
AGTTTGTTGTGCAGGATGCTGCAGAAATAACTTTGTCTTCAGCTGTCAGTGTTTCATGGTTGACGTTGTAAACGATTGTCGGGAGATCATTTCCTGCAGGAGCAGAAATAACGACCTTACGAGCGCCAGCCTTGATGTGTGCTTCAGCCTTTGCCTTGGATGTGTAGAAACCTGTGCATTCCAGAACTACGTCTACCTTGAGGTCGCCCCATGGCAGTTCTTCAGCTTTCGGCATAGCATAGATCTTCAGTGTCTTTCCGTCTACTGTAATTGTGTTTGCTTCATCGTCTGCGGATACAGTGTGGAGGGCTTCTCCGATTTTTCCGCAATAGCCACCCTGTGCTGTATCATACTTCAGCAGGTGAGCCAGCATTGAAGGCTTTGTTAAGTCGTTGATAGCTACTACTTCATATCCTTCAGCACCGAACATCTGTCTGAAAGCGAGACGGCCGATACGGCCAAAACCGTTAATCGCAACTCTTACATCACTCATATTATCTTAAATTTCCTCCTTATGATGTGATTAAATTATAAGTTCAGCAGGCATGATAGTCAATTGATAATATGTCCGGAAAGCCGATAATTACTTGATATTCACAAATTTTACACACAATAAGAAACCGGTTTCATTATCTTTGCTTTCAATGCGCAAAAAAAGAGCCTGCCGGCTCTTAAGCTGATTCGTTGAGGTTCAGGGGCCTGCTTCCGATCGCAAATGCCTCTTTGACATTGGTCACCCGGTGATTGTACATTTTGCCGAACAGCGCAGGGTCGTTCAGTCTTGCCATGGTGGAGGGGACTGTCTTCTTCTGCGCGTTGGGGAATACTTTGCTGAGATCCTCCGCATCGGAGACATTCAGCGAGATCGTATTCTTTTCATACAGGCACGCATTGACCAGCTTCATCAGGGACATGCTGTCGAGATAGATCAGTTCATCCACCCGCAGTGCATCACCCTGGGGGATCATTGCGGCATATCCGCGGATCTGGTTCTTGCCGTCATAGAAGGCAACGAGCTTTCCGCCCAGTGCCGCAATTTCCTTTTTGTACTTCACAAAGTATTCCAGGTCGCGGGCATAAAAACCGTTGAATCTGCGGATAAATGCGGAATAGACTTTTAACATGTCGATCGGTGCCGGTTCATAAGCACATCCGAAATTCGTGATCCGTTTGACGTCCTTCCGGTCCAGCTTATATTCCGTCCGTCTGTAGATCGTCCGGAACCCGAACTGTTCATACATGACCGGCTTCTCCGTCTGGATCAGGGTGATCAGTTCCGTATGCTCACACGCATCCAGGACCGTCTTCATCAGTTCGTGCATATATCCCTTTTTCCGGTATTCCGGCAGGGTTGCCACGCCCATGATCATACTGATACGGATCGGACGGCTGTTGAACATCATGGCATGCGGATTGCGCATTAAAACGGAAACGATCTTTCCCTTTACCACTTTGACATAACAGTTTTCTTCCTTGTAATACTGCCGGAAAAAGAAATCCGTATATCTCGGGTCTTCTTCGGGAAAGCACTGCTTCCATACATTTTTGACTTCATTCAGCTGTTCCGGTGTCGGTTTTGTGATCATAGTTCCTTATCCTTCCGCGCTCTATCATTGTACATCATTCTGTTCCTTGTGTTCGACATATTCCGCATCGATCACATCATTTTGATGCACCTGGGACTGAAACAGCTGCTGTTCAACTGATATATTTTCTCTCAGTTCTTTCCGCATCTGTTTTTCTGCTGATTTTATCAGCATTCTGGCTTTCAGATACTGATACAGAAGATATATGGCAAGTATGATCAGAAGAGGCCAGAAGATGCGGAACACAAATATGAGGATCACTGTCAGTCCGATCAGATAAATAATGCTTTTTAAATCAATTCGGATCATTTTTTCTTCCCTTCACTGCCAGTTCATGAATCCGCACAAACCTGTGCTTCATGCCGGACTTTGTCACGGTGATGCCGGTCCTTCTTTCATAAACTGCAGCCAGTTCGCTCAGTGAGCTTTCCGGAAATTCTTTCCGCAAAGCTATAACATCTTTCAGTTTGTCATCCAGATAAGGCACCCTGCCGGCTTCTTCCAGGATCCGGATATCTTCCAGCTGGGATACGGCTGCTTTCTGGCTTTTCATTTCGTTGGCCACGTCCATATTGTTCAGACGTGTGATGTTGTTCGCAAAATCCCGGGAGATCCGGATATTCTCGTATTTCATCAATGCTTCGCTGGCATCGATGCACCGCAGGAAATCCGCGATCTTTTCCGCCGCTTTGATGTAAACGACGGATTTGCCCCTGCGCTCAATGGTCTTGGCAGGAATATAGAATCTGGCCAGCTGCCGGATCAGGAATTCCGCATGCGCTTCATTCGCGGCTGTGATCTCCAGATGGTAGCTCGGCTTTTCCGGCGGGTTGACGCTGCCTCCCGCAAGAAATGCACCGGCCAGGTATGCTCGGGCATTGTTGTCGGAATGCACGATCTTCGCCAGCGGCTTTTCCAGCAGGCCGCGGCTGGAATAGATACCGAGATCCTTCAGGATATACGGTGCCTTCGACAGGATGCGCAGTCCGTAGATCCGGTTCTTCTTCAGGTTCATCTTCTTCTTGACGAACAGTTCCACATCCGCCTGGTACCTTTCCCGGATGATCCGGTAAATGGTCCTGGCAACTGCGGCGTTCTCGATGGTAACGAGAATCGTAATACCGCGGCTGGAGAACGAAAGCGAAGAAGTCATCTGGATCAATGCGGACAATTCTGCCCTGGCATCATTTCCTTCCATGACTTTCAACGCAACTTCCTGTTTTACTTCTCCCGCAAACGACATTGTGTCTCCTTTTTTATAATAAGTTTTCGGCTGCCTTACGGATCTTATCCGGATCGTGGCGCACAAGCCCGCCGTCAAAGTCCAGCAGTTCCGTCCGGATCACTTCGTAATCATGTGCAGATTCCCGCAGTCTGACCGGTATGCTTCCTTCTTCCGCATACCGTTTCAGTATCTCATCCGGTATGATATCCGCGGATGTTACGACCGCGTCCACCGGCGCGCCGTGTTCCCGCAGCGACCGGACATGGTCTTCCACAGAAAAACCGTCGGTTTCACCGGGCTGGGTCATGGCATTGCAGAAATAGACCTTGCGGCCTTTTGATCTGCGGAGCGCCTCCCCGATCTCTTCTATGATCACATTCGGCAGGATGCTGGTAAAAACCGACCCGATCCCGTACAGGATGAGATCTGCCTCTTCCACAGCTTTCACCGCCTCCGGTACTGCATGCACCGGGCTGTCATAAAATACTTTCCGGATCCTGTTTTCCCGGCTGGGGATACTCGCTTCCCCTTTGACGATCACGTCATCCGCCATCAGGGCATATAATGTTATGACCTGGGAGGTGGCAGGAATGATCCGTCCTCTTACATTCAGGATCTTCCCGATCGTACTGACCGCCTCAAGAAAACTGCCGCACTGCTGGGTCATCGCCGTCAGGATCAGATTGCCGAGATTATGTCCCGACACATCCTTCCCGGTCCCGTCCGGATCTTCAAAACGGTGCTCCATCAGGTCTGACATCAGCGTTTCACTGTCCGCCAGGGCGATCATGACGTTCCGGATATCACCCATCGCGGGGATATGGAACTGACGCCGCAGCCTTCCGGTGCTGCCGCCGTCATCCGCTACCGTAACGATCGCGGACAGATCAATATCAGGTATATATTTGATTCCGCGGCACATCGCTGCCTGGCCATGTCCGCCGCCGATGATCACAACTTTCTTTTTATTCATTCTTTACCCATTCCTTCTCATCCCGGTGCTGCTTGTAGCAGCGGTAGATGTCGCGGTAATGATCGTAGAGGTAATTTGTGATGGCAACGGAGCGGTGCTGGCCGCCTGTGCAGCCGATCGCAACCGTGAAGTGGTTTTTTCCTTCCATGACATACTGCTCAAAGGCGTAGTCCATGAATGCCAGGAATCTCGTCAGGAATTCCTGTGTTTCCGGTTTTTCAATAACGTAATTGTAGACCTGCGGATCATTTCCGGAATACGGGCGCAGCGCCACGACCCAGAACGGGTTCGGCAGGAAACGGACATCGATCATCACGTCCGCATCCATCGGTACGCCGTATTTGTATCCGAAGGACATAAACGAGATCGAAAAGACAGGAATGTTGGATTTGCTGAAATACTGCTCGATCTTCTTCCGGAATTCCTTTTCCGAAAGGAATGTCGTATCGATACGGATAAAGGTACTGTCAAGGGAACGGGTAAACATCTGCCGTTCAACGGCAATCGCTTCATCCAGCGTGTTGACGGTATTGCTGAGAAGAAGCGGGTGCATTCTCCGGGTGCTCTTGTATCTGTGCAGCAGCACACTGTCGCTGCAGTCAAGAAACAGAACTTCCGAATCGATGTTCTGTCCTTTTACGATCCGCAGGAATTCAGAAAAATCCTGCGCAGATACAGACAGAGCGATATAGCTGTAGCGGGGATCCGTACTGGTCTCCACCATATCCACCAGAAGGCTGAGAAGCTGCACAGGAAAATTATCGATGACACGATATCCCATGTCCTCCAGGAATCTGGCGGCAGTGCTCTTGCCGGCGCCGCTCATGCCGCTGATCAGAATGACTCGTTTCCGTCTTTCCATTGAAGTCCTCTTTTCTACCAGAATAATCTCTTTCTGTGCTCTGAAAGGTTGTCACAGTAATAACAGACACTGAATTCCTTTTCCGTATCTGCCGTGATCTGGTCCCCTTCCAGCATGCACTTCTTCATTGCGCTGCGGCAGACATCAATACTCAGTCCGCTTTCTTTCTTCAGCTGTGACGCGCTGAGTTCATATGCGTTCCATCCGTTTAAATTGATCTCTTTTTTCCGCCAGAGAATACTTTCATATAAATCTTGTTCTGTTAAATGCATTTCAGGATTTCCTCCAGGTCATATATCACGAGATCCGGACTGCTTTCCAGGATCTCACCGGCTTTTTCCCGGTTGGAAACAAAACCGACAGAAAAAACACCTGCCCGTTTTGCGGCAGTTACATCGGACGCGTTGTCACCGGCATAAATGCACTCTTCCGGCAGAAGCCCCATCGCTTCATAAGCCTTCACAATGCCTTCCGGATCCGGTTTCGGTCTGTCGAACGCTTCCTGTCCGAGAATCAGCTCAAAATACCGCTCCAGGTCGAATTCCTTCATCCACATCCGGCAGGATGCCGTAATGCGCGAAGAAATGACCGCCATGCGGATACCTTTTTTCCGGAGCTCTTCCAGTACCTCTTTCGCATGCGGGATCAGGTGCACCGCACCGGTCCCCGGCAGGGTATTCTGGAATTCCCTGTACTCACGGATCATCTGTTCCGGATCATGTCCGGGAAACAGCTTCACCATTTCCGTATGTAAAGGAGGTCCGAACACCTCCAGCTGATACTCTCTCGTAAAGTCTTCAATGCGCCTGTATTTTTCAAACAGATGACTGAAACAGTGTATGACCATTGCCTCACTGTCCAGCAGTGTACCGTCAAAATCAAACAGGACCGCCTTGATCATTCTTCTCCTCCTACATTGGCCATGAAGCGCCTGCGGATCTCATCCGCTCCGTTGAAGCCGATCTCTTTCAGACGGTAGTTTTTGACAGCCGTCTCAACAAGTACGCCGACGTTGCGGCCTGCGCTCAGCGGGATCACGATCGTCGGGATCAGTACGCCCAGGATATTGGTATAGCGCTCGGTCTCATCGCCGATCCGGTCATATTCCCCATGCTTTTCAAACGGTACGAGGTTGATGACCAGGTCGATCTGCTGGCGGTCAGCCAGCGCGCTTGCCCCGAAGAGCTTTTCCACATCGTTGACGCCGAGTCCGCGGATCTCAAGCAGTCCTTTGATGATCTTCGGTGCATGGCCGAAGATCTTGTTGTGAATATGCTGTACATCCACGCGGTCGTCCGCGATAAGTACATGACCTTTGGCGATCAGTTCCAGTGCAGTTTCGGATTTGCCCATTCCGCTTTCTCCGGAAAGCAGCACGCCTTTCCCGTAAACATTCAGCAGTACACCGGTCATGGTATCTTCCTTAGCCAGCTTTTCATCCATGAATGTAATCAGGTCTGTGGAAAATCTTGATGTATTCAGTGCTGTTCTCGCAATCGGAAAGTTGTTCTGTTCCGCTACTTCCTTCAGGATCGGCGGCAGTTCGTTGTTGCGGGTAAGGATGATCATCGGCGTCAGCCCGTCCGTTAACATCGGGAACCGGGTACGCTGATCTTCTTCCGGCATTGTCTTGATAAACTCGGATTCCTTGTTTCCGATAATGACGATCCTTCTGGGCTCTGTTTTCTTATAAAACCCGCAAAGCTCAAATCCGGGGCGGTTTACATCCGGAACTACCGTCCATCTTTCAAGGGACTGATCGTTGCCGGTCAGCCTTTCCAGACCGAAAAATTCCATGATTTCACGGACGGTTACTTTTTTTGTGTATTTGGTTTCGGACATGGATTCTGCCTCCTTCTGATAAAAATTATAACATCAGCCATTCTTTCATAGCTGATGTTATTTCATTTATTGAATTTTTGTGCCGCACTTCGGGCAGAAGAGTTCATCTCCGTCCAGCAGTTCGTTGCAGTTCGGGCAGCGGATCTCTTCCTGTACCAGTTCTGACCCGCATGTTTTGCAGAAAACAGCGCCTTCGCGGTTCAGTGTGCCGCATGCCGGACATACGATCCCGCTTTCTTCCTGCATCCGTACCTGCGGTTCTTCCCGGATCTCTTCCACACCGAGATACTTTTCGATGAAACTGAAGATATCCTGCGGGATCGTCATCTGGCGGAGTGCGCCGATACCGGTAGCGATCATCAGCGGCTGGAAGAAGATCGCGCCGATCGCAGCGATTCCGAGCTTTTCCATCCAGCGGTCAAATCCGATGTCGACGACCAGGATGTCATCGCTCTGGCTCAGATCGACGGAAAGCGCCGCGTCCATGCCGATGTACTTTGTCCATTCCGCTTCGGCATCACCTTTGCACTGAATGGTATAACCGCTCTTGGTACGCATCGTCTGCGTGATCATGTTCTTCTTCAGATCAAGATATTCAGCCAGTGCATACGCAACAGTCTGCGGGTTGGCGCCCTGGGTCAGAGGATACTTTTTAGTGAATACTTTTGAAAAATCCATAGTTTTCATCTCCTTTACAAAAAACATAATAGCACGGTTTGACCGGCGGTCAAGATTATTCAAACAATTTCTTTTTTAAGATTTCATATTCTTCCCTGCTGATTGCTTCCTCATCCAGCAGACTTTTCAGCCGGCTGATCTGTTCGAGGATATCATCCGGTTTGCGGACCGGTTCTTCCAGCAGCGGTCTTTCCTCGTATTCGATCACATCCAGCGGTTCCAGGTTTGCCGCAACGGTATTGCGGATCCGGGTATCCAGCGAAGAATCGCACAGGAACGTAATGGAAAAGATCTCATCGGTATCGAGATCCCGCAGACGCATTCTTGCCGGAGCAGGCACTTCCCTGGTTTCGATATGCGACATGGCCTGTCCCGAAGTCGTCGCGGTCTCTTTCCTCCCGGTTCCTACGGCAGCGCCGATCACTGTACCGATGCCCGGCATCAGGATCGTCCCGATCAGGGCACCTGCCACCCTGCCTTTCCGCTTGGAAAAGGTATTGGTGCTGGTCTGGTTATCCTGGATCATCACATCCGTAAAACGGGGACCATTCCAGTCATACTCCAGTACTTCATATTCCCGGCCGCCGGATCTCCTGAACCAGACAATACCCGGCACACCGTCATCATAATAGATTGCCTGTTTCGCGCCGTTGGCGGCACCGACATCTTCTTTCCCGCTGAGCATTTCCACTTCCAGCTTGGGTACTTCATATACATCAAATACAGGCATCTCATCACCTCTCTTCGCTTGCATTCATTATAAATGAAAAACAGAATGTCAATCAGTCTGATTGTTTAACATTCTGTTTCATCCTTATTTGCGTTCGTTGATATAACGGCATGCGGCCAGTGCGGCACAGGCGCCGTCCGCAGCTGCTGTTGTCAGCTGACGGATCTGCTTTCTGCGGCAGTCACCTGCCACGTAGATGCCCGGCGTCTTTGTCAGACACTGCTCATCCGCATCGAAGTAGCCGCGGTCATCCAGTTCGGCGAGTTCTTTGAACGCATCGTTCTCCGGAATCAGGCCGATCGCAACGAACAGGCCGTCGCAGGAGACCCGGCAGGTCTCGCCGTCTTCCTTCTGGGTGATCTCAACGCCCTTGAATTC
>CADBPK010000290.1 GCA_902796465.1 uncultured Erysipelotrichaceae bacterium
AGCCCGTACTGGGCCGGTATCCCGGAAGGATCCGTCGAACTGGGCAAAACCGTTTTTGACTGGGGCAACCCGATGCTGGAATGTCTGATCCAGACTTTCAAATTCCCGGGACAGTTCGGGACACATATCGACTTTCCGGGTCACTTTGTCAAAGACGCTCCGCTTTCCGAAAACTATTCTTCTGAAAGCATGCTGTATCCGCTTTGTGTAGTAGATATCACGGATAAGGTAAAAGAGGATGTCCATTATGCTGTTAAAAAGGCAGACTTGGAAGCGTATGAAGAAAAATACGGACGTATTCCGGACGGCGCATTTGTAGCACTGCGTACAGACTGGTATAAAAACTGGCCGGATATGGATAAGATTTCGGGAATTGCCGAGGATGGCAGCGAGAACTTCCCGGGATGGTCCCTGGAAGCGCTGAAGTTCATCTATGAAGAAAGAAACGCAGCCGCAAACGGACATGAAACACTGGATACCGATGCTTCGGCGGAAGCTGCCAAGGCAGGGGATCTGGCATGTGAAAGATATGTGCTGGCACAGGGGAAACTGCAGATCGAAGTACTGCAGAATCTTGATCAGGTAGCTCCGGCAGGCGCACTGCTGATCGCTGCATGGCCGCGCTTCAAAGGCGCAACGGGACTTCCTGCACGGGTCGTTGCCGTAACACCTGAACAGTAAAATAAAAAAAACCGGATTAGGGATGATTGAAAGCGGAGGCTGTACATATTCAGGTCTCTGCTTTTTAGGGCAAAACATGGGAAAATCCGGAATGATGTGCGAAAATATAGGAAATCGGAAACAGGGGAAAAACATGAACGAAAATATTACGAAGAGAAACCGGCTTCTGGCACAGAAAGTGATCAAGGGCCTGCAGTCCCGCAATATGGGCGGTTATTATGCGGAAACAAAGGAAGAAGCTCTCGAACTGGCTCTTTCCATGATCCCGGAAGAAAGCACTGTTACGATGGGCGGAGGCATGAGCGTGCATGAAATCGGTCTGAGCAATGCTTTGAAAGATGGAAACTATAAATTTATTGACCGTGACCGGATGGAAGACAAGCGGGCAGCGATGCTGCTGGCATATGACGCAGATGTGTTTCTTGCAAGCACCAATGCCATAACGGAAGACGGTATCCTGATCAATATTGACGGAAACGCGAACAGGGTATCTGCGCTGGCGCAGGGGCCGAAAAAAGTACTGCTGATCGTCGGTATGAACAAGGTATGCATTGATGTGGACGCAGCCATGAAAAGAGCGAGAAATGTGGCCGCGCCGATCAATGCGCAGCGCTTCGGATTATCAACGCCATGCACGAAGCTGGGAACCTGCATGAACTGCAAGTCTCCCGATACGATCTGCTGTCAGTTTCTGATCACTAGATATTCAAAGCATCCGGGCAGGATCCATGTCATCCTGGTGAATGACACACTCGGATTCTGATCCGGGGCAGAAGGAAAACCATGATCATTGAACAGGAATTCTACTATCCGCCTGCCGGGCAGAACAGAACACTTCACATCCGGCTGCCGGAAGAATACGATTGGGAAACAGAACGGTATCCTGTCATGTATTTTTTCGACGGGCATAATCTGTTCTTCGATGAAAGAGCTTCATTTGGACGTTCCTGGCGTCTTGGTTCATTTCTGGATCAATGGCCGAAGAAGATCATTATCGTAGGGATGGAATGTTCCCATGAAGGCTACGACCGGCTTTCAGAGTACTGTCCTTACAGGAAGCGTATGTTCGGCCATATCATCGACGGCAGGGGAGAAGCGACCATGCAGTGGATCATCCGGGACGTGAAGCCATATATCGATGCGCACTTCCGTACCTGGGGTCATCGTGAAGCGACCGGGATCGGCGGCTCTTCCATGGGCGGGCTGATGTCACTATATGCCGGAATCCGTCATAACGCAGTATTTTCCAAAGCTGCATGCGTTTCACCCGGTGTCTTTCATAATCTCTCATCCCTGCGCAGGGATCTGCAGGAAAGCACGCTGTCAGCGGACACGAAATTATTCCTTTCCTGGGGAGAAATCGAAGCGGGAAAAGCGGCGCATAACGGCAATCCGGAGTATGACACCCGTGAAGCAAGAGGCATCAGGAAGTTTGAAAAGGAACTGCAGGAAAAGAACGCGCAGACATATCTGTTCTTTCAGAGAAAC
>CADBPK010000291.1 GCA_902796465.1 uncultured Erysipelotrichaceae bacterium
AGTGCGGATGTCGTCCTGATGAATTCAAAACTGTCGGATGTACCGGCTGCGGTCCGTCTGTCACGGGCAGTGCTGCGCAATATCCATGAAAACCTGTTCTGGGCGTTTTTCTACAACCTCATCTGCATTCCTCTGGCAGCAGGCCTGCTGAAGGTGCAGATGAACCCGATGTATGGGGCTGCGGCGATGAGCCTGTCAAGCTTTACGGTATGCATGAACGCGCTGCGTCTGAATCTGTTCAAAATACATGATGCAGGACATGACAAACCGCTGAAGAACAGGGCAAAGCCGGAAGAACCGTCAGCGGAGGTACCGGAAACAGGTGCGGAAGAAACGATTATGACAGAAGGGATGATGTGCGAACACTGCGAAGCAAGAGTGGAAAAAGCGTTGTCGGCAGTGAAAGGGATCACGGAAGTCAAAGCAGATCATCATTCCGGGAAAGTTGTAATAAAATATACAGAAGAACCGGATGAGGAAGAGATCCGGAAAGCTATAGAAAACGCGGATTATACATACTGCGGAATATACGGAAAGGAAAATAAAAAAATGAAAAAGACACTGAAGATCGAAGGTATGATGTGCATGCACTGTGAAGCAACCGTAAAAAAGGCGCTGGAAGCACTGGAAGGCGTTGAGAGTGCGGAAGTTTCACATGAGAAGGGAACAGCTGTTGTTACTCTGACAGATGATGTAGCGGATGAAGTTCTCAAAAAGGCAGTGGAAGACAAGGATTACAAAGTCCTGGGCGTAGAAGCATGAAGAAGATCACAGTCGGTATTGAAGGCATGATGTGCGGGATGTGCGAGGCGCATGTCAATGATGCGATACGGAAGGAATTCAGCGTCAAAAAAGTCAGCGCTGACAGAAAGAAAAAACAGGCTGTGATCCTGAGTGAGACGGAGATTCCGGAAGACGCAATAAAAAATGTCATTGATCCGACAGGATATACAATGACATCTTATAACTGTGAAGAGTATGTCAGGAAAGGACTGTTCGGTTAAAGAAGAGGTTTTCCTGACAGGTATACCTGATGAACAGGTATACTGTGAATGGCAGTTTCTTCTGTCTGGAAAGGGTTCTGGTCAAGCACCGTGAAATCCGCAAGGAATCCGGGGGCGATCAGCCCTTTTTTATTTTCTTCGAAACTGGCATACGCGGCTTTGGAAGTGAAGCTGTCGATTGCCTCGGCAACGGTAAACGCTTCATGTTCCAGATACGGGCCTGTCCCGTCCAGGGAAGTACGTGTTACGGCGCATTCAATGCCTTCCATGACATCCGGGAGTTCCACCGGGCAGTCGGAACCGTTGGATACAGTAACGCCTTCATTCATCAGTGTTTTCCAGCTGTAGCTTGTGGCTGCGAGTTCCTCTCCGGCACGTGCTTCAACGATGTGATTGTCGTAGTCCAGGAAAATGGACTGGGCATACACATGCAGGTTCAGGGCTGCGATCCTCTCCAGCTGGTCTTTTCTTGTGATCTGGCAGTGCACGATGCCGTGACGGTGGTCTTCTCTCGGGTTTTCCTGCAGGGCAAGGTCAATGGCGTTGAGTACCTGGTCCAGGCAGGCGTCGCCAATGGCGTGTACCGCAACCTGCATGCCGTTCGCGTTGGCACAGGAGATCATTTCATTCATATGTTCGTCGGTGAACAGGGAGAATCCGCAGGTCGAAGGATCATCCGCATACGGTCTGGAAAGATGTGCCGTACGTCCGCCGAGGGAACCGTCGCCGAGCATTTTCAGCGGGCCGATGCGGAACATGTCTGTTCCTGTGCCGGTCACGTTGCCGGCAGCGATGAACCGCTTCAGTTCATCCAGTTCCGTGAAATTGCTCTGTTCATATACACGCACTGTCAGCTCGCCGCTTTCTTCCAGTTCTTTATAGGCTTCGTTGACCTTTTCAAAGGGGATCTGGAATACGCAGTAGTCATCAGACTGCGAGCTGGTGATACCGTACTTGTTGAGTGCTTTGCATGCGGCACGGATCATGTCTTTCAGATCTTCCTTTTCCGGCACCGGCAGGACATCATTGATCAGGTCGATGGCATTGTCATAGAAAAGACCATCCGGTTTCCCGTCAAGCATGCCGATGGCACCGCCCAGAGGGGCTTCCGTATTTTCATCGATCCCTGCCAGTTCCAGCGCTTTGGAATTGACGGCGCATACATGACCGCATGCCCTCGTCAGCATCACCGGTATTTCCGCGGAAATAGTATCGAGATCATACCGGTTCGGCATTCTGTCGGCATCGGTAAAGTAATCCTGGTTCCAGCCTCTGCCGCGGATCCACTGTCCTTCACGGACCGGGTTCTTCTGCACGAAGTGCTTTACCGCTGCCAGCATATCTGTCAGGCTTTCCGTATGTTCATGCAGCGCAGCCATGCGCAGAGACTGCCCGTAGTTCAGCAGGTGCATATGGGAATCATTGAATCCAGCGCATACAAAACGTCCTTCA
>CADBPK010000292.1 GCA_902796465.1 uncultured Erysipelotrichaceae bacterium
ATAGTCTGTTTTTTCAGGATCAGTCCGCTATATTGAAAATGTAAATAGCATCACCAGAATAATAAATAAAGGGGAGGTCAATATGAGAAGTCCCGGAATCATGGAAGGCAGGGCCTGAAGGATATTTAGTGTCCCTGCATAAAAAAAGCTGAAAATCTGTGGTACGAGCTGTCAGAAACGGATGGGAATTCAAGATAGAAAAAACCGGAATATGAAAAGATTTCCATACAGCGGTGCTTAAAAAGATATCTTAAAAAAGATATCCAGATGGTGAAAACCAAAAGAAATCATTTCAATATGGATGGCAATACACGAGAGACAAAAAATAATAATAAATACGTCGCGCATCCGTGAGAAAAGCAGTGGAAAGACACAGATTGATAAAGAGGAAGTTCAAAACTGAACTTCCTTTTTCTTAGGACATGCTATAATTTTATGTACCGGAAAGACAGTGAATATGAAAATTGACCCGCGGCAGCTGGAATGGATCCACAAACCGCAGCTTTATTTTTCCCTGGCGGATAAGATCGTCGTGGAAACAGAACCCAATACCAATATTACTGCAGCGGAACCGCATGCGCGGGCTGCTGAGTTTTCGCTTGTTGCGGAAGGCAGTTTCTGCTTTACGATGCGGGTGGATTTTGAATTCCGGGAACAGTTTGACCAGTGCGGCATCGTGATCTACAGGGGCGATGACCGGCAGGCTGTCTGCTCGGCCGCGAGGCGCAGTGAAGATGAATCCTGGCTGCAGGCGATCGTCTACCACACAAGCGGCGGTGACAGGAGTGCCAGGGAGATCCATAGCGGGATACGCTGGATGTATTTCCGCATCTGGCACCGGTCCGGTATGATCCATATGCAGTACAGCTTCAACGGAAATGTATTCCGCGATATGAGAGAGTTTAAAACGGAAAATGACGGACGTCCGGTCCGTCTCGGCATATATGCCTGCAGTCCGGGAAATTCCTGCTTTGACTGCACATTCTCACAGATGACTTTGGAACAGGAGGCAAAAAATGGGTATTGAAGAACGTCTGATCCGCTACTGCCGGATCGATACACAGTCGGATCCTTACAGCAAAACATCACCGTCGACCGCAAAGCAGTTCGCGCTGGCAGATCTTCTGAAAGAAGAACTGACAGAACTCGGTCTGGAAGATGTTGTCCGCGATGAATACTGCTATGTATACGGACATCTGCCGTCCAATCTGGACAAGCCGTGCCGTACGGTCGGTTTCATCGCGCATATGGATACAGCGCCGGATTACAGCGGGACGGATGTAAAACCGCGTATTATCCGGAACTATGACGGAAAGGATATCCGGCTGAATGATGAAACAATCATGTCCGTCGAAGATTTCCCGCAGCTGCCGGGATTTGCCGGAAAAGACCTGATGGTAACTGATGGTACGACCCTGCTTGGAGCGGATGACAAGGCCGGCATTACCGCGATCATGGAAGCGCTGGTGTACTGGCAGTCCCATCCGGAAGTAAAGCACGGACCGGTAGCGGTCGCGTTTACCCCGGACGAAGAAGTCGGAAGGGGAACCGAGCATTTTGATCTGGAACGCTTCGGCGCGGATTTTGCCTATACCATGGACGGGGACGCGGTAAATGTATACAGCGATGAAACATTCAATGCCGCATCGGCGGAAGCCGAGGCATTCGGTTTCAGCATTCATCCGGGCGCTGCGAAGAACAAGATGATCAACGCCCTGAATGTCATCCATGAATTCCATGCGCTCCTGCCGGAGGAAATGCGTCCTGAACATACGGAAAAGCGCGACGGGTTCTATCACATGACACGGCTGAACGGGAATACGGATCATGCCAAAGCGGAGTACATCATCCGCGACCATGACGGCGGACTGTTTGAAAAGAAAAAGGAATGGATGCTGTACTGCGCAGAGGTCCTGAACCGCAAATACGGAAAAAAGGTTCTCTCAGTCACCATCAGGGATTCCTATAAAAACATGAAGGAAGTGCTGAAGCAGTATCCGGAAGTTTCCGGCATCGCCGTACAGTGCATCCGGGAGCTGGGACTGGATCCGGTCAATGAAAGCATCCGCGGCGGCACAGACGGAGCCATGCTGTCATTCATGGGTTTGCCGTGTCCGAATCTCGGCACCGGCGGGGGCAACTATCACGGCCGCTATGAGTACTGTGTGCTGCAGGAGCTCGAACTGGCAGTTCAGCTGATCATTAAGATCGCGGAAAAAACAGCACTGGAGGGATAATCTATGATCTTTACATGTACACTGAATCCGTCACTGGACTATTACATGGAGTTTGATGAGGAGCTCGCCGAAGGAAGGACAAACCGGAGTGAGCTGGAATACTATGAAGCCGGCGGAAAAGGGATCAATGTCTCCATCGTCCTGAACAATCTCGGTATCCCCACACGGGCACTCGGATTCGTCGGCGGTTTTACCAAGGATTTCTATATCAGCCTTCTGGCAAAGTATGAACATATCCTTCCGACTTTCACCTATATTGACGGACATACGCGGATCAACGTGAAGCTGCAGGGCCGTATGAAAACGGAAATGAACGCAACCGGTCCGTATATCACCAACAAGGATATGCAGAACCTTCTGAAAAAAGTCGACCGGCTGGGGAAAGGCGATTATCTCGTTTTTGCCGGCGTGACGCAGGATTACCTGAAACCGGATATCATAAAGATGATCGGGAAAGCGATCGCGGATGACGTAAAGATCGTCCTGGATACCAACCCTGACCTGATGCGGTCGATTCTGCCGATGAAGCCGTTTATGATCAAGACGACACCGGCAGAGCTTGCGCTGATGACCGGCAAAAAATGCGGAACAGAAAAACAGATCATTGCCGCGGCGAAGGAAGTACACAAGAACGGCGCGCAGTTTGTCGTGATCCTGGAACCGGGGGAAGCGCTCTTCGTCTATGAAGAAGGCGTATATAAGTGCGCTCTTTCCCAGGATGAACAGAAGGTCAATACGGTCGGTACCGGTGATTCCCTCGTGGCAGGTTTCCTGATGGATTATCTGCGTACGCAGGATCCTGTGGACAGTTTCCGTTTCGG
>CADBPK010000293.1 GCA_902796465.1 uncultured Erysipelotrichaceae bacterium
CCTCCGACAGGATATGTGCATGTGAATCCAGGTATCGGTTATATACTGTCATATTTATTTCCCCAGGCAGAATCTTGAAAAGATCTCGTCCAGCAGGTCCTCGCGGCTGGTATTGCCCCGTATTTCCTTCAGGGCATCATAAGCTTTCTGCAGGTCGATCGTCACAAGGTCGAGCTCCATGCCTTCTTCCAGTGACCTGACCGCATCTTCCATAGCCAGCTTCGCATACTTTGCCAGACCGATCTGACGCTCATTGTTCAACGTATCCATGTGCGCGCTGGACAGTTCTCTTTCGTATAATCTCTGTATTTCCGTGACAAGCGCATCGATATCCCCCTGAATGGCAGAGATCGCGATGGTGTTGTCGATCTGTTTCTTGTCTTTCTTGTTGTATACGACGATCCGGTTGCGGTTCTCCGTCATCCGGAGCAGTTCTTCATCCTGTTCATCCATGTTGTTGGCGTCGATGACCACGATCACCAGCTGCGCCTTTTCCAGCGCTTTTATGGATTTCTCGATGCCGATCTGTTCGACTTTGTCATCCGATTCCCGGATACCTGCCGTATCGATCAGGTTCAGGGTGATATCCCCCAGACGTACGCTTCCTTCCACAAGGTCCCTTGTCGTACCGGCAATTTCCGTCACGATAGCCTTGTCTTCTTCCAGCAGTGCATTCAGCAGGGAGGACTTTCCCACATTCGGCTTGCCGAGGATCACGGTATCGATCCCTTCCCGGATCGTATTCGCCTCTTCCGCCCGCCTGATCAGCTGACCGATCTTTTCCAGCCATTCCCGTGATTTCGGCAGGACTTCCTCTTCCGTCAGCTCATGCACATCCTCATATTCCGGATAATCAATATTGACTTCGATATTGGAGATGATCTGGACAAGATCCTCTTCCAGCGGATCCAGGATTTTCGTTACACTCCCCTTCAGGGAATGCACAGCACTTCTGGCATTGATCTCATCCCGCGCAAAAATCAGGTCATTGACCGCTTCCGCCTGCGCCAGGTCCATCTTGCCGTTCAGGAATGCGCGCTGGGTAAATTCACCGCGCTCCGCCATCCTTGCCCCGCGGGCCAGCACCAGTCCCAGCACTTTCCTGGTCAGATAAACACCGCCGTGGCAGCTGATTTCCGCTACATCCTCTCCCGTAAAGGAATGGGGATGCCGGAAAAACGAGATCAGCACCTCGTCCACAGGCTCTTCTCCGTCAAAGATCGTCGCATAGTGCACGGTATTGCCTTTGACACCGGAAAAATCCTTCCGTGTCAGTTTTCCGGCAATGTCAAAAGCATCTTCTCCGCTGACGCGGATCACGGAAATGGCACCTGTGCCGTTTGCGGTCGATATCGCTGTAATGGTATCCGTTAACATATCTTCTTTCTCTTTCAGAATGGTTTATAGTCAAAATCCTTGTTGATGCGCATCAGGAATTCACTGATCAGTTCAACGCAGTCATCCAGATCCTTTTCGTTTACAACTTCGGCGGAACTGTGCATATAGCGCTCCGGTATGGAAACCAGCGCGACCGGCACACCGCTGCCGCTCATCAGGATCGTATCGCCGTCTGTATATGTACTGCCCCCGGCTACTTCATATTGTACCGCAATTCCCGTTTCCTTTGCGGTCTGTGCCAGAAGACGGTTCATTTTTTTGTTTACGATGCCGCTCAGGCATAATACCGGTCCCTTGCCCAGTCCGATCTTTCCGGTCTCACCCGGATCTGTTCCCGGACAGTCACTGGCCCAGGTCACATCCACGATCACCGCGCAGTCCGGTTTTACCCGCACACCGGCATGGTAGGAACCTCGGCAGGTCGTCTCTTCGCCGACAGCGGTATTGGCGTAGATCCCGCAGACAGCGCCTTTTTCCTTAGCGCGTTTTGCGGCTTCAACGACCACATATGCGCCAGCCTTGTCATCCAGTGCCCGGCAGGAGATATTCCCGCCCAGAAGCTTCCTGACTTCCGTGTCCGCGCAGACAGCGTCCCCGACAGATACATATTTCATCGCCTCTTCCTTACTCTCTGCACCGATGTCCAGCAGGAGATCCTTGTCCTTGACTTCGCTGTTTTTGAGCAGGTCATCTGTCACGACACCGACCGCGTTGACTTTCTGACGAATCGTTTTTCCGTCTTCTTCCGTCTCATGCATGATCTGCATCGCTGCCCCGACATACAGTCCGGCACGCACGCCGCCCGCTTTCTGGACCTGGATGAACCCGTCATCACGGATATTCGTCACCCGGAATCCGATCTCATCGATATGCCCGCACAGCAGCACCCGGCAGTCCGCATC
>CADBPK010000294.1 GCA_902796465.1 uncultured Erysipelotrichaceae bacterium
GTTCAAGTCCTGTTGGCCGCATAGAAAAGTGATGAAAAAGACAGCCGTTTGTCCGGCTGTCTTTTTCATCATATATCTTCTTCATCCTGCCATGAGGAGCATCACATTCGGGTCGATAGAGCTTGTATAATTGTGCTTTAATATCAGTCTTTCATCTCCGGCACCGATCTGATTTGCATTGATTCCCTGAATATAATTGTATTCAGGCGCGCCGTAAGCGCTGGACATCTCCTGCCCATGCCCGATATACTGTCCGCCGGTCGGTATATAGACCAGGGCATTCCGGAGGTATTCTCCAAGGGTGATTGTTTTCGTAGATACCTGTAATCCTGATATCTCCGGGACTGTGATGATGGTATCAGCATCAAGAGTGGAGCCTTCTATTATGCCCTTGAGCTGCATGCTTAAGTTCGGGATCATTATCATCCGAAAACCTACGGTGTCAAACAACAGGCTGTATAAGGTCATGTGCCTGGAAGAAGCATATGCGGCAAGCGCCTTCACCTGTTCGCTGTTTAGCGGAAAGTTCTTCAAACCGTCAGGCGTATACTTCCGGGGATCGAAGACCACACCCTTCGAACCGAGGAATTGTGTAGAAAAAGAGAATATCATCGGGATATCACCGGAAAGCCTCACATGGTTTGCCTTGTTGGAACTCTTGTTCACAAAGGTGTAACGGTACGTGTTGAAGAATTCACTGTAAAGGCCGAACACGCCCGGGTTTTTCTCATCGAAACTGCCATTGACATAACCACCGAGATTCTTGAACATGGTGTTTCTTGTTTTTGTCGTTGCATCGGTTCCGTTGATCCATTCATAGGCGTCCAGTACCGTATTGATGAGCGCATAACCTCTCAGGTAGATGCAGAGCTGCCTGATCAGGTACGGGGTCACACAGTCAATGGCTTCCCCGGAGAACATCACACTGTTGCACTGCAGGTTATATGCCGCACCGAAGATCGAACGCTGGTCCAGCGTGTAGCTGGTGCTTCCGCCAAAAGCGTTAGTCGCGCCGGAGAGTGCCTGCATCAGGGAATTGTATTCCGGGCTGCTGTACATGGCTGCAAGCCTGTTGTTCCTCTCCTCTTCGGTGATCTTTCCCTTCGCATAGAGACCGTTTATATCGCCGATCTTGTCTTCAAGAGGGGAGATTGCGTTTGTCACTTTCTGAAAGTCCCCGCCGATGGAATCGAGGGCCACCACGTTCTCCATGTGCTCTTTCAGGCTCTCTTCCATACGGTCCAGATGCGCGTCGATCTCATCCAGCTTGTCAAGGATAACCTGATTGGGATTCGAACTGTCGGTCAGTCCGAACATTTCATCGATGATCGTTTTCACCGGACCCAGTACAAGCCCCAGTTCCATATTTCGTTTGATTATATAGTCGATTGCGGAATTGATTATGGACTTCACAGTCTTTTTGGACATTTTCATGAGAATGGTCTCAGGATTCGGGCCGGCGCTCTTTTTCTTCTCCTCATTCCCGGAGGCGGTCTCTCCGTCC
Source organism: uncultured Erysipelotrichaceae bacterium (assembly GCA_902796465.1). Lineage (GTDB taxonomy): Bacteria > Bacillota_I > Bacilli_A > Erysipelotrichales > Erysipelotrichaceae > Bulleidia. Next base: position 1,505 of record CADBPK010000294.1, read on the forward strand.
TCAATCAGGGAGGGATCCGTATTTTCATCCAGTTCGTAGAATACGACGCCATTTTCATCCGTCCAGGAACCGTCATCATTCTTTGTGAAGAGGTTTCCCTTGTCATCTGCCCAGGAACCGTCTTCCTTTGCAAAGATGATAACCTGTTTGCTCATACCGTATTCTTTGGTGAAAAGCGTCAGCCAGGATTCTTTTTCCTCGTCAGCGGAATCATCGCTTTCGATCTCGATGCCGTCTGCTTCCAGATCTTCTTCGTCGTCTTCAAAGATCCCTTCTGCTTCTTCAGAGTCTTCCGTGCCGTCATCAGACGCAAGTTCATCCTCATCGGCATCAAAAGTATTGTCATCGGCAAGGCTGTCGGATTCTTCGTCAAAGCCTTCCCCGTCTTCTGCGATCTCGATGATCTCTGTCTCTTCTGCATATGTGGTCATTCCTGCCGTGCTGAGCATCATTACTGCTGCAAGTCCAAGTGCGATAACTTTCTTAACGTTCATTTTTTCTCCTTTTTTCAAAATAATAAGTGCTTTGTTTTCTTCCTTGACCCATCCTAACAGAAGAAAACTCACAGAATGGTCACACGATTGCAAACGAGTATTGCAAAACAACTCCCTTGAATGCACAATAGAACCATGATGATGAAATGTCCTGCAGTAAAAGTTTACACAGCGTCAGTGGATTGTCTGGAGGATCCGTCGCTGCTTGGGAAATGGCTCGTCCGGGTGCCTGCTCTGCGCAGAGAGAAGGCGGAGAGTCTCCGGAATCCTGCGGTGAGACGGCTGAGTCTTGGCGCGGGTGCGCTTCTGACCTGCGCACTCCTGGATCATTTTACGCGTCCGGATGAGACTTCATGGGATCCGGCAGGCCCCGAAGGATCCGGCAAAGATACGAACCGCAGCCTGCTGACGGAGAAGATCAGTCTTTTGCGTCTTGAAGAAGATGAACACGGCAGGCCATATCTTCCGGACCATCCGGAGATCTGCTTCAGTCTGTCGCATTCAGGAAACCGTGTAATGTGTGCGATCTCTGAGGCGGGAGTCGGATGCGACGTGGAAATGATAAAAGAAACCGGACCGGGGAGCAGCAACATTTCGCGTGTCGCACGCTGCTTCA
>CADBPK010000295.1 GCA_902796465.1 uncultured Erysipelotrichaceae bacterium
ATGCTGCCGCTGGTCAAGGAGATGGAAGACTATCTCTCTTCCGTACAGACGGATATTACCGTAGCCATCATGGGATGCCCGGTCAACGGCATCCAGGAAGCCGGACGTGCCGATATCGGCATTGCCGGCGGACATGACTCCGGTATCCTGTTCAAGCACGGGAAAACCATACGTACGGTACCGCAGGACGAGATCCGCGATACGCTGATCCATGAGATCGAGGAAATGATCAAAGCCGGAAATTAATCCGGCTTTTTGTTATGCTATTCTTTCAGAAGCGAGGGATCGTATCTGTTTTCCCTCAGCATGGCGATCTCCTCTTTGTAGGGAGGCTTATTGCCGATCCAGGGTGTTTCCAGAATCTTCGGGATCTTTTCAACCCGGGGATTTGAAGCAACTTTGTACAGCGTTTCAAACCCGATTTCTCCCTGTCCGAGATTGGCGTGCCTGTCCTTGCGGGCACCTTCTTTATTTTTGGAGTCGTTCAGATGGATGACATGCAGACGGGAAAGTCCGATGACCTTGTCAAATTCATCCAGCACGGCATCGAAGTCTTCGACATGATACCCGGCATCGTGGATATGACAGGTATCCAGGCATACGCCGGAGTGTTCCGGCTGTTCCAGTCCTGCCAGGATGCGGGCAAGATGCTCAAAGCGGAAACCGATCTCGCTTCCCTTGCCTGCCATGGTCTCCAGACAGATCACGACATCATCCGGAATATCCTTCACCGCGTTCAGCTGCCTGATTGCTGTTTCAATGCCGGTATCCAGGTCTGCCGTGGTATAGGAACCCGGATGCAGGACAAGATACCTGGCACCGATCTCATGGGTGCGCAGGATCTCCTTCTGCAGGAATTCCACAGCCAGTTCAGCCACTTCCGGTTTCACGGAGTTGGCGGGATTGATGATATACGGTGCATGGATGATCATGTGCTCCATGGGTATGCCGTTTGCCTTCATCAGCTCCTGTGCTTCTTTGACACGCATGTCAGAGATCTCACGGCGTCTGGTATTCTGCGGCGCTCCCGTATACAGCATCAGTGCATTGGCATTGTAGGATAATGCCTCTTTGACGCTTCCTTCCAGAAACAGCGGTGCTTTCATCTGGACATGTGAGCCGATGATCATACATCTTCTCCCATGTTCTTTTTGCGCTGTCTCTCCTTGTACATCGCCTTCTTTTCTTCACGGATCTTGGCACGGATCATTTCACGCTTTTTCTGACGGTGGATCCGGTCGATCTCCGCGGCCCTCTTCTTCTTGTAGCCGGGCTTGACCTTCGTGTTCTTCTTGGTCATGATCATGGCGATCTTCTTTTCGATCTCATCATCTGTCTTCAGACGCTTCTGACCATACGGACGCAGGTCTGTCCATTTGCCCTGCTTCATCCTCCTGTGCTTGAAGCGGATGCCTTTTCTCTGCAGGGATTTGATCGCTTCATGATCGCTTTCCCTGTAGAGGGCATAACAGACGCCTGTACCGCCAGCACGGGCTGTTCTTCCTGCCCGGTGGACATAGTATTCCAGGTCATCCGGGAAACCGCAGGAAATGACATGCGTGACTGTATCGATATCGATGCCGCGGGCCGCGAGGTCTGTTGCGACGACATAGGTATGCTGGTTCAGCGAAAGATTCCTCATAGCCTGCTTTCTCTGTCTTCCCGTCAGGTCGCCATGGAGCTCATTGACCGCAATGCCGTTGGCTTTCAGATCTGCCGCGATCTCGGCCGCCTCTTTTCTCGTATTGGCAAAGATCAGGCAGACATAGGGCTGGAAGCCCGGCAGGATCGTACGGATCACCTGTGCGTAATCGTGGTGATAACACGGGATCAGGACATGCTCGATCTCCGGATTGAAACGTTCCTCATCCTCGATCTGATAGGTCAGCGGATGGTGCATATACTTCTTGATAAACGGTTTGAGCTGGTCCGGCATCGTTGCCGTAAATGCCAGCATCTGCAGGTCATCTGCCATCCTGCCGGCAAATGCGTCGATCTCATCAAGGAAGCCGAATTCCAGTGTCATATCCGCTTCATCCACGATCAGGATCTGTGCCCTGTCGATCCGCAGTGCGCCGTCATTCAGGAAGAGATCCTTGATCCTTCCCGGTGTGCCGATCGCGATATGCGGCTGTTCCTTATCGAGTCTTTCAATATCCTTTGTACGGTCTTTTCCGCCGATATACAGGCGTACTTTCAGACCTTCCAGATAGTCTTCCATCTGCTGTGCCCGCTGGTAGATCTGCATCGCGAGTTCCCTTGTCGGGGCTGTGATAACAGCCTGGACATGGTCCTTTGCAGGATCAATCATTTCCATGAGCGGGATCAGGTAAGCATGTGTTTTTCCTGAACCGGTCGCGGAAAGACCGATGACATCCTTGCCTCTGATCATGGAAGGAATCACCTGTTCCTGGATCGGTGTCGGCTGTGTGAAATGGTTGCCGGCTATAAACGCTTTTGTACTTTCTTTCAAATTAAAATCTTCAAATTTCTTCATACTTCACCATATAATTAAACATATACATTGTACAGAAAGGAAACAAAAATGCAAATCATAAGTGTCGTTCCGCGCGGATATTGTCAGGGTGTTGTGCGTGC
>CADBPK010000296.1 GCA_902796465.1 uncultured Erysipelotrichaceae bacterium
CCTACGATCTCCCCGATAACACGGTATTTGTTCATGGCTGAATCAAACATGATCGGGCGGAGCTTGCCGAGATCGACTGTTCCGTCTGTGAGGATCTTCTCATCCGCGCTCATGTTTACGGTTTCGCCGATCAGCAGGTAGCCTTCCTTGTCTTTCTGTAGTTCCGCGACTTTGCATTCCAGCGTCAGCGGATATTCTTCAAATAAAGGCGCGTCAACACATTCTGCTTTTACGGCATGGAAACCGGCTTTCTTGATCTTGTCCGTGTTTCTGCCGGATTCAATACCGAAGTAATCCGATTCCACAACGGTGTCAGCTGTTGCGAAGGACACGGTAAATTCCCCGTTTCTTTCCAGGTTATCCGTTGTTTTATGTTTGGAAAGGCTGATGATGATCTGATGCGCGTCCACCTGTCCTGCCCATGCGGCATTCATGCAGTTGGGAACACCGTTCTCATCATATGTTCCGATCATAACGACCGGAAGCGGTGTAATGATTGTCTTTTTGCCGAAATTCTTTCTCATATTTCCTCCTGTTTACAGTATTTTCACCATATAGTCGCAGTCCGCATACGTCCCGTCCGGATACTTCATATTATGCGGGTGTACGCCGTATTTCACAAATCCCATGGATGTATATAAGCCGATGGCTTTTTCATTTGTCGAAACGACTTCCAGCTCCGCCTGTTCATAACCGAGCTTTTTCGCTTCACAGATCAGAGTCTCCATGATGATGCGGCCGATGCCCCTGCCCTGGAATTCCCTGTAAAGGGCAATGGCCATTCCGCAGCGGTGCTTTGTTCTTAATCCGGTGCTTTCCGGCATGATGACACCGTTTCCGATATGCCTGCCGTCTTCCGTAAACGCTGACAGCATCATTCCTCTTGGATCATCGATCTGACTTTGCAGAAACCGCTCTTCTTCCTCAACCGTCATATGAAACTCACCGGGTTCCCTCAGCAGGTACAGGCTTTCCTCCGCTGTTTTTTCCATATACCGGATCAGCGTTTCCGCATCCGTGATCTCCGGTGTGCGCAGGATGATCTTCTCCCCTGTCCTGTCTGTAAATTCTCTCGGTCCGTATTTCATTCCTCACCTCTGCTGAACAATAGAGAAGCCCGGATCTCTTCCGGGCTGTTGTTCCAAATATGTTATTAACAATCGGAGTAGCTGTACATCAGATAAACACGTGACAGCGGTGTGTGGTTTTCGATCGCGTCGATCGCCTGTGCCAGCATATCCGCAACGGACAGCTGTGTGATCTTCGTTGTCTTCGCCTTCTGTTCCTCTGTTAACGGGATCGTATCTGAGATGACCATTTCCTTGATCGGTGACTGTTCGATCAGATCCAGCGCGTTTCTGGAGAATACGCCGTGTGTGATCGCTGTATAGATATCACCTGCGCCGTGTTTCTTCAGGATGTTGCAGCCGGCAACGAGTGATCCTGCTGTATCACAGATATCATCCACGACGATGCAGGTCTTTCCTGCAACATCACCGATGACGTTCTGTGCTTCGACCATGTTCGGCTTCGGTCTTCTCTTATCGATGATTGCGATCGGCGCATCGAGGATATCAGCCAGTCTTCTCGCCCTTGTTACACCGCCGTGATCCGGGGAAACAACGACCAGATTGTCATTGACGATATTCTTTTTCGCAAAATACTGTCCGAGCATCGGCACTGCTGTCAGATCATCGATCGGGATATTGAAGAATCCCTGGATCTGGGAAGCGTGCAGATCAAATGTGACGATTCTGTTCGCGCCTGCTGTTTCCAGAAGGTTTGCGACAAGCTTGGATGTGATCGGCTGTCTCGGCTTTGCCTTGCGGTCCTGTCTGGCATAGCCGAAGTAAGGCATGATAATGTTGATCTCGCCTGCGCTTGCCCTGCGGCACGCATCAATGCAGACAAGAACTTCCATCAGCCGTTCTGTTACCGGATTGCATGTAGACTGTACGATGTACACGTCTCTTCCGCGAATAGACTGCTGAGGTTCAACCAGGATTTCGCCGTCGGCGAAGTGCTCTACCTTGATCTCACCGAGTCTGAGTCCCAGCTTTTCACTGATGGACGCAGCGAGATCTGTGCTTGAAGTCAGAGCGAATACGATCGTTTCTTTTACCATTCTGTGCCCTCGTTTTCTTTTCCGCTTTATAATTTATCGTATTTTTCATGCTTTCGCAACCTGTGTGACGTCACTTGGAGCTGAAAGCGATTTCATTATCTGAGAATCCTCGTTTTTCTGACAAAATAGCCTTTTTTACGCATTTCTGCCATTGCCTGCTCGGCCAGTTTCCTGTCTTTCGTAATACCGAAAACCGTAGATCCGCTGCCTGACATGAGCACGCCGTCGAAGCCTTTTGCCTTTAATGACTCCTTGATCAGGCGGATATCCTCCACCAGCAGGAGCGAAGCAGCTTCCAGGGAATTTCCGAGATTTGCGATCATGCCTTCATAATCTCCCTCGATCATCGCTTTCCGCATGGCAAGGCAGTCAGGATGTACTTCGTTATGCTGATCTACGATTTCAAAGGCTTCCTTTGTGGAAACACCCATGCGCGGCTTGACGAGGAGGATCTCCGGGTCGACATTGCACGGGAACGGCGTCAGCTTTTCCCCGATCCCTTCCACATATGCCGGCCGGTTGAACAGACAGAACGGGACATCCGCGCCTACCTGTTTTGCGATTTTGATCTTCTCTTCATCGCTCATATGCAGTCCGCACATCCGGTTGATCATCCGGATGGCCGCAGCCGCATCCGCACTGCCGCCCGCCAGACCTGCCCTTGTGGGTATGTGCTTGAACAGCGTACACGAGAAACCGGTATCCAGCTGATACATTTCCTGCATGATCCGGATCGCCTTGATGACTGTATTCTTTTCATTAACGGGCAGATAACTGCGGTTCAGCCGCATTTCCGTCTCTTCCGCGAACTGCATTTCCAGGGTGTCATAAAAATCCACCGGCACCATGATCATGCGCAGTTCATGATATCCGTCATCCCGTTTTCCGACGACATCCAGACACAGATTGATCTTTGC
>CADBPK010000297.1 GCA_902796465.1 uncultured Erysipelotrichaceae bacterium
AGCGTCTGCATGAATACAAACGCCAGCAGATGAATGCGCTGTGGGTCATCTTCAAATACCTGCAGATTAAGAACGGACAGATCCCGCCGCGTCCTGTCACTGTTATTTTCGGCGCCAAGGCAGCGCCGGCATACAAGATGGCAAAGAATATCATCCATCTCATCCTGTGCCTGCAGGAACTCATCAACAACGATCCGGAAGTATCCAAATACCTGAAAGTTGTCATGCTGCAGAACTACAACGTTCACAAGTCTGAGGTGATCGTTTCCGCATGTGATATCTCCGAACAGATCTCCCTGGCATCCAAGGAAGCCAGCGGCACAGGAAACATGAAGTTCATGCTGAACGGAGCTGTTACACTCGGTACGATGGACGGCGCGAATGTCGAGATCAAGAATCTTGTCGGTGCTGAAAATATCTATATCTTCGGCCGCAGCAGTGATGATGTCATCCATCTCTACAACACGAACGGATATCATCCGCAGGATTTCTACAACCGCAGTCATTCCATTCATGAATGTGTTGACTTCATCACAAGTGAAGCCATGCTGAAGATCGGCAACGCAGAGATGCTGAACGAACTGAAGGACAACCTTATCAACAAGGACTGGTTCATGACCCTGCTCGATCTGGAAAGTTACTGCTTCGTCAAGGAAACTGCATTATATGAATATGAAAACCGTGAATGGTGGAAGCGGAAGGCGCTTGCGAATATCGCACGTGCAGGCTTCTTCTCAAGCGACCGTACGATCACGGAATACAATAATGATATCTGGCATATCAAATAAGTTATAATAAAAAGGCAGCAATGCCTTTTTTTGAAGAGGAGGAGAAAAGAATGGTTATTATCGAGATGGATAACGGCGGCATCATCAAGATCGAGCTTGATGAAAAAGCAGCGCCGGCAACAGTTAAGAATTTCCGGTCACTGGTACAGAAAGGCTTCTATGACGGACTGACTTTCCACCGCATCATCCGCGGATTTATGATCCAGGGCGGCGATCCGAAAGGAAACGGAACAGGCGGTTCCGGAAAGAACATCGTTGGTGAATTCGCTTCCAACGGTCATCCGAACCCGATCAAGCATGTACGCGGCGTCATTTCCATGGCCAGGGCTATGGATCCGGACAGCGCCAGCAGCCAGTTCTTCATCATGCATGCGGACGCACCGCATCTTGACGGGAACTACGCAGCCTTCGGAAAGGTCGTCGAAGGAATGGATACCGTTGACGAGATTGCAAACACCCGCACCGGATTCCGTGACAAACCGGTCCGGCCGGTCGTCATGAAGCGCGTCTACATTGAAGACTGAGCGTAAAAAAGGAACTTGTTTCAAAACAGGTTCCTTTTTTCAGTTGTTATTATTTTACTTCGTCCTTTAATGTCTTGCTTGCCTTGAACTTAGGTGCCTTGGAAGCTTTGATCTTGATCTTTTCACCTGTTGCCGGGTTCAGACCTGTACGTGCTTTTTTCTTGACGACTTCAAATTTACCGAAACCGTTGATGGATACTTCTGCACCCTTCTTCAGAGCAGCTGTGATCTCTCCAAAAACGTAGTTGACTACTTCAGCAGCGTCCTTCTTTGACATTTCTTTGTCAGCGGCGAGTTTTTCCGCTAAATCTTTTTTTGTTAATACTTTATCCATGATATGCCTCCTTATAATTGCTTTTATGGACATCTCATATTGTATCGTATTTACTTTTCTTTTCAAGCCGTACAGACCCGAAAAAACCCGATATTACGCCGTTTTCCGGCATTTGGAAGGAAATCTGACGGTTTTGTCCGTCTTCGTAGCGTATCTCGATATCCGGCTGCGCATTATAGCAGAAAACACAGAATGATATGCCGGCTCCGTGATCTTCCGGGGAATATGCCTCGATCAGCACGCCGGAAGCGACAAGGTTTTTCCCTTTGAAAACAGGCGTCACGCGGTAAAGAACACTCTTTCCCGTCGTCCGGACATACCATGCCACTTTATTCTCATACGGTTCCATTCCCGTCACATTCATATACCTGGTCCCTGTGATCAGATTCTTCTCATTTGCGTTCTCCCCGGTCAGTTCAAACGCGATCAGATGACAGCGGTTGTACAGAAATGCGCTTTCGATGAAATCATACCGGCTATTCTTCCAGCCGGTCGGGATGATCTCACTGATCTCTTCTCTTTCGTCTTCCGGCAGGGTATCCGGTGTGATCAGGGCAAATGCTTCCGTACAGCGTCCGAGGGAATCCAGATCACCGTAATGTTCAAACGGTTCCCTGGACAGATCTTCCTGTGTAAAGTAAGGTACATTGTCGTGAATGATGACCGAGGGCTGATCACTGAATGCCGGCAGGACATCCAGATCAACTTTCTCTTTGACCTTTTCCGCTTCCTGCGCCAGCTCCCTTTCCTGCTGTATAGCCAGAAATGCGCAGTAAAGGATCAGCACCGTAATCAGGATATTCAATGCTCTGCGTATCTTTTTGCGGGCTTTTCTGTCCCTGATGAAAAGCAGGGAAAACCCTGTTATCAGAAGCGCTGCCGCAAACAGTATCAGAAGCGGATTTTTCTGCAGATGTTTCGTGAGGTATTGCAACTCTGTCATAGGTTCATTGTATCAGAGGAAGCTTCTTTTCTGCACAGTTCCCGGACGGTTTCATCCCGGACTGCAACACCCTTCTGTTTCAGTTCCTGAATCACATCCCTGAACAGCGGAAGATCCTTTTCATTGGCGACGAGCATCTCATCCATCATTTCCCGTGCTTTTTTGCCGTGACGGATCAGCGGATTCATCTGGAAGGCTTTCAGCAATGTACCGTAATCACCTGTTACGGCAGCCCGGATCACCGTTTCTTCCATCGCTTTCATCATCTGCAGATACCCTCTCTCTGACGGCTCGAATGTGCCCCAGACAAGCGGCTGAGCACCGGCAGCGGTGATGACGGATGATACTTCCGTGATGCAGTTATAAGGCAGATCGGAAACTGCGCCTCTGTTTATGGTATTGACGATCATGATATTCCCGGTACTGTTATGGATATTATTGATGGCCTCGCATGCCGCATCGCTGTAATAGCGGCCGCCCCGTTTCTTCAGCAGTTCCGGCATTTCATGCAGGGCAGGATCCCTGTACAGTTGAAACAGTTCATCTTCCACTGCCTTGACGCTCTCTGCCCTTGTCGTGTGATTCCGGTAATCCTCCAGCTGTCTTTCGAGCATTTCTTCGTACTGATAATAGTAGCGGTGATAGCTGAACGGGATACAGTTCATCGCCAGCAGCTGGTCATTCAGATATTCTTCATCATGTACATTCTGCATATTCGCCCGCGGATCACCGGCGAGCCTTGCGAGAATTTCACCGGTCACTTCCCTTCTGTCTTCCGCACGGAAAACACGGTGATAATGAAAATGATTCAGACCAGCAAAACGGAAAATAAAATCTTCCTGCCTGCCGCCGAGGATCTCAGGTTCCTCCATCATGACGGTAATCGGCCCATTGCAGAGACCCAGACACTTTTCAAATCCTGCATGTTGGATCACGGCTTCCGTGATCATGCCGGACGGGTTGGTAAAATTGATCAGCCATGCGTCGGGACATAATTCCCGCATATCCTTAACGATATCCAGTATGACAGGTATCGTCCGCAGCGCTTTGAAAATACCGCCTGCCCCGTTTGTCTCCTGCCCGATCTGTCCGTAGGAAAGCGGGATCCTCTCATCCTTGATCCGTGCATTCAGAAGTCCTGCCCGCAGCTGCGTGGTGACAAAATCAGCGTCTTTCAGCGCCTCCCGGCGGTCCAGTGTCAGATGAATGTCCACGTCGTACGGGGAAGCTTCCCACATGCGCTTTGCCAGTGCCCCGACGATCTCCAGCTTTTCCCTGCCTTCTTCTATATCAACAAGCCAGATCTCCCTGATCGGAAGTGTTTCATAACGTTTGATGAATCCGTTCATAAGCTCCGGTGTATAACTGGAACCGCCGCCGATCGTGACGATCTTCAATCCGTTCTTTTTCATCATTTCTTTCCTTTCCGGTTATTTCTTAAACACATTCTCTTCAATATCGTTATACAATAATTCCATGAAAAAAATAACCGTAATCATCCTGCAGTTCCTGCTTGTATTCTCCGTAACGGGAATCACGCCGGTACACGCAGAAGAAGATATCCTTGCCGGTATCGTCAGCGACAATGTGATCGTTGTCGAAACAGGCACGGGAGAGATACTTGCCGAGAAAAACAGCCGTGAACAGATAGCACCGGCATCCATGACAAAGATGCTGACAGGCATCGTGGCGATCGAGGAACTTCCCGATCTTCATCAGAACATCAAAGTGACGGACCGGATGCTGGCGGGACTGATCGAAGCCAACGCGTCCACGGCAGGACTTGCCCTGGGCGAAGAACCGACTGTGGAAGAACTGCTGTACTGTCTTGCCCTCCCGTCCGGCGCTGACGCCGCAAATACCCTGGCGCTGACGGTCTCGGAGGATATGGACCACTTCATCGATAAAATGAATGAAAAAGCACAGGAGATCGGCATGAAGGATTCCCATTTTGCCAATCCGACCGGACTGGATGCCGAAGGACAGTATACAACCTGTTATGATATGTACCTCCTGCTGAATTACTGTATTCAGAACGATACATTCCGTGAAGTGTACTCAACGGAAACATATACGACCGGACCGCTTCTCTATCACAGTTCCGGGCTCAAGGTCACTTCCACCTTCCTCAAGGATATGCATTCCTCATTTGATGCCCCGGGCTTCATCGGCGGAAAAACAGGCTATACCGGCAATGCGGGACATTGTCTTGCGTCCTGGTCCCATATCAACAACATGGACATCATCATCGTGACCGCGCATGCTATGACCGCTTACACCGAGAAGACACATTTATCTGACACTGCGGCGATCGTAAAGACGCTGAATGACTGGGAGATCCGGGATCTCGTCAAAGAGGGAGATCTTTTGCAGACGATCACGGTAAAGTCACAATATAAAGAGGAAACCATAGAGATCCGGGCACCGGAGACCATCACGGATATCCTGCCGAAGAATACCGTAACCGAACTGGAGATCACCTTCCCCGAAGAAGTCCGCACAGGTCTGAACGCTTCTGAACAGACAGGATACTTCCGGATCCTGAATAACGGTGATTCTGTTTACAGCACGGAGATCTTTTACAGGGTCCCGAAGGAAACCAATTTCTTTGCCCGTATCGGCCTGCGTTTCTCGGAAATGACAAAAGGATGCAGAAACTGAAAATTCACATAACCTTCACCTGATGTTCCTGTTTTCTTAACACTGCCGGATTATATTGATCCTGTAAACGAAAGGAGACCAGAAAAAACAGGTGCATGAAGCACCATGAAGACTATTCATGAATCTTTCCCCCCTCTATTAGATAAATGAATATAATGAAAGGATTTCCGTCTGCGGAATCCTTTTTCCTTTATAATGAAATCTGAGGTAATTATTATGATCTATCCGGAATTTATTCAGAAAAATGATTTAATCGGCATCAGTGCTCCAAGTGCCGGTGTCGGCAGAAAACTGGAATCCTTCGATATGTCCCTGGATACCCTTCATTCGTATGGTTTCCGCACAAAGGAAACTGCTTCCGTACGCGTGGATGATATCCGTTCCAATACCGCAAAGATCCGCGGCAGAGAGCTTACGTCCTTATTTCTCGATGACGAGGTTAAGATGGTCATGTCCGCTGCCGGCGGGGACTTCCTGAATGAGATCCTGCCATACGTTGATTTTTCCGCTATGAAAAAACATCCGAAGTGGCTTATGGGCGCCTCCGATCCGACCGGGATCCTGTTCCCCTACACCGTCAAATATGATGTCGCGACCATTTACGGAATGAATGCCGGAAGCTTTGATCTGGATCCCCTGCCTCCTTTCTGCAAAAACGCGATCCGGATCCTGCAGGGAAAGAATATCACGCAGAGAAGTTACGATTATTATATGGGAACACCGGGCTTTCTGGCTGAGACTGTCGAGTACGATACCCCGGTCAGATGGGAAGGCACAGTATCCTCCCTGGATACAACAGGCAGATGCATCGGCGGCTGCATCGATGCTCTGAAAGACCTGATCGGGACAAAATATGAGACCGTCAGATCCTTTGTCAGCAAATACCGCGATGACGGCTTTATCTGGTACTTTGACAATTTTTCCCTCAGCGCGGAAGTCTTTTACCGCACACTTGTCCAGATGGGCTATGCCGGATGGTTCAGGGGCACCAAAGCAGTCATCGTCGGCCGTGTACTGTTCGAGTCCAGTGAGACCGGCATGACATATGAAGAAGCGATCCGCAGAGCCCTCCCAAATGTTCCTGTCCTTTATCAGGCGGATATCGGTCATACGATCCCCAACATGACAATGATCAACGGCGCTCTCATGACCGTGAAATACAAGAATCACAAAGCCCGCATCTCATTTGAACTGAAATAAAAAGTGATGGTGAAAGAAAAGAATCTGCGCCCTGCAGATTCCTTTTTCTCCTGATATTACTTTTTCTTTTTTCCGCCCTTTTGCGCATTCTGTTTCGCTTCTTCTTCCAATTTCTTCTGATAATTTTTGGAATCAGCGTAAACAAACGCTCCGATCAAAGCTGATATGACCAGGATCTGCCATACAGGAAATCCGATCATCACCCAGATGACTATAAGAAGTACGATTAATCCAATAACGATCCACATATACAGTTACCCCTTTTTGCAAAAATACACAAATGGAGGCTACAGGACTCGAACCTGCGACATCACCCCTGTGAAGGGTGCGCTCTCCCAACTGAGCTAAGCCTCCGCACGGATTATAGTAACATATATTCCCGGAAAAATCATTCCGGCAAAAAAGAAAAGCCGCAGGATCTGCGGCGCTATGGAGCTTGCGGGGATCGAACCCGTGACCTCATGATTGCGAACCATGCGCTCTCCCAGCTGAGCTAAAGCCCCTTCTGTGCTCCTTTTGAAAAGAGCCTTTTCTATTATATGCCAAAGTTATTTATTTTGCATTCTTTTTCCGCATCACAAAAAGAAAAGGTGAAACAAGTTCACCTTACTGATAATGAAACAACTTCCGGAACTGTTACCGAACCGGTCTGTTCACCGATCGTGCCGTCCGGATTCAGGGCGAAGCAGACGACATCATTCGTAAACCTGTTCGCGGACAGGATATAGTCTCCTTCGCGGATAAAGTCACGCGGATGCTTTCCGCCGCAGGAAACTGTCTGGATCAGCTCCGGCTTATCCCCGTTCAGTTCGATCACGGAAAGGATGTCCAGTGTTCTTGTCGATACATAAATATGTTTCCCGTCTTCGCTCAGGCGGATCGCTGCTGTATCGCGCAGATGCTTCTGTCCGTCCGGCAGAACGGATATCGTATGCAGGATCTCCCAGTCTCCC
>CADBPK010000298.1 GCA_902796465.1 uncultured Erysipelotrichaceae bacterium
CACAGGCGCAGGAAGAACCGACAATTACACTGACGCTGACACCGGATGAGGTGGAAAAGGAAAATGAAGAAATGCTGGCTTCCCTGGAAGAAAAGAAGGCAGCTCTTGAGGCTAAGCCTCAGAAAGATCCCCTGGAGGAAATGAAGCTGACAGAAACAGAAAGAAGAACTGTCAATGAATTCTCCGAGAAGATCAATATCACGGATTCCAATACCGTTCTGCAGTACGGTGCGGCAGCGCAGAAAAAAATAACGGATTTCTCCGATACAGCGCTGAAAAATGTACGTACAAAGGATCTCGGCGAGATCGGGACACTGCTTTCCGACCTGGTCGTTGAATTAAAGGGCTTTGACGGTGATGTCAAGGACGAGAAGAAAGGTCTTTTATCCGGCCTGTTCAAAAAGGGAACTGATAAAGTCGCTACATTCAAGGCACAGTATGACAAGGCTGAAAAGAATGTAGACAAGATCGCAGGTGTTCTTGAAAATCATCAGATCACACTGCTGAAGGATATCGCGCTGCTTGATGAACTGTATGAAAGAAACCAGCAGAATGCCAAGGAACTGTCCATGTATATTCTTGCCGGCCGCAAAAAGCTGAAACAGGTACGTGAGACAGAATTGCCGGCACTCGTTGCCAAGGCAAAGGAAAGCGGACTCCCGGAAGACGCGCAGGCTGCCAACGACCTGGAACAGGCATGCACAAGATTTGAGAAGAAGCTGTATGACCTGGAACTGACAAGACAGGTTGCGATCCAGATGGCACCGCAGATCCGTCTCGTCCAGAACAATGACACTCTGATGACAGAGAAGATCCAGTCCACACTGGCCAATACGATCCCGCTGTGGAAGAACCAGATCGTTCTCGCACTCGGCATCAGCCATTCCAAGGAAGCAATGCAGGCAGAGCGTGAAGTCACCAACATGACTAACGAACTGCTCAAGAAGAATGCGGAGACCCTGCATCAGGCAACAGTCGAAACAGCCAAGGAAAGCGAACGCGGCATCGTGGATATCGAAACGCTCCAGCATACCAATGAACAGCTGATCGCTACTCTTGATGAAGTTCTCGTGATCCAGAGAGAAGGACGTGAAAAACGTCAGGCTGCAGAACTTGAACTGCACAGGATCGAAAATGAACTGACAAACAAACTGCTCGAAATCGATTCCGAACGTGATATCACAAGAAGGAAATAATCAATGAACGAAAGATGGTCCCGGCAATTATGCCGGGATCGTTTTTTCTTGCGGGCAAAAACAGATACAGGATGACAGCGGGGGAAGTATAATAGCAGTATGGCATCAATCAATGAAGCTCTGTACAGACTGTCCCGTTCCCGTTTTCGTTCTTCCTTTCATCTGAAGGAGAAGGATATTGCCTATATCCGGGATAAGGGAATGGATACGGTCAGACGGCACGCATGTGACTTTGTGGCAAAGAAACTGGCACCGGCAGTGCCGGAGAATGACGGTAAGCAGACCCCGATGAAGGGACATCCCGTCTTTATTGCCATGCACGCGACAGGAACATGCTGCCGGGGATGTCTGATGAAATGGTACAGGGTACCGCAGGGAATTCCGCTTTCAGATATACAACAGGAAAAGATCGTCAATCTGATCATGGCCTGGATCATGCGGGAATACGGAAAACAGACAGGAGAACCAGTTTATGAAAACACGGAAATTATATGAAGAAGATGCTTACCTGAAATCATTCAGCGCAAAGGTGCTGGAATGCACTGCAGGCAAAAAAGGATATGAAGTGATCCTCGATGAAACTGCGTTTTATCCCGAAGGAGGCGGACAGCCTTCCGACCGCGGGACGCTGAACGGCATCCCGGTAAAGGATGTCCGCACGAAAAACGGGGAAATCGTACACATGACGGCAGAGCCGCTGACTGCGGGAGAAACAGTGCAGGGTGTTATCGATTTTGAACGGCGGTTTGATCTGATGCAGAATCACAGCGGGGAACATATGGTTTCAGGCATCATCCATAACCTGTTCGGCTATGACAATGTCGGTTTTCATATGGGAGATGTGATCCAGATCGATTTCAACGGGAGTCTGACATGGGAGGATTGCCGGAAAGTCGAACGGCTCGCCAATGAAGCCGTGCAGAGAAATATGGAAGTCCATATAGATTATCCGGATCAGGAAACACTGGACCAGCTGGATTACCGCAGTAAAAAAGAACTGGGAGAGGATATCCGCATCGTATCCGTGGACGGCATCGATATCTGTGCCTGCTGCGGGACACATGTCCGGAAAACCGGGGAAATCGGCATCATCAAACTTTTATCCGCGGAAAAACACAAACAGGGTGTGCGGATCGAGATGGTATCCGGCAAACGGGCATATGAATATCTGGCGATGGTCTATGACGATAATCACGAAGCAGGCACGCTTCTGTCCAAACCTGCCGGTCAGAGTGCGGAAGGCATCCGGCATCTGCAGGAAGTGATCCGGGAGAAGGACAGCGCGCTGCGTGAACTGAGCGACAGATACTTTGACCTGTATATGAATACGGTGGAAGAAGGGCAGGATGTCCTGGTTCTGATAGAGAAGAACCTGCAGAAAAATGCCGTGCAGAGACTTGTGAACCGGTGCGTGGAGGAAAAACATCCGGGAACATGTGCGGTGTTCAATGAGACAGGAGAAAACAGATTTACCTATTTTATCGTTTCCCGGACGCAGAACCTGCGGGAGAAAGGAAAAGAACTGAACGCGCGCCTGAGAGGAAAAGGCGGAGGCAGTGCGGAAATGATACAGGGTTCACTGAATGCGTCTGCCGAAGAGATCAGGGAAGCAGTTAAGGAGATATTATGATCAATGGGAAAACGATCACGGAACTGGCAGAAGCCAGAAAGAGCATCCGTACCTACAGCAGTAAATCCATCCCGTCAGAACTGATGAAAGAACTGGAAAACAAGATCGCCGGTTCTTCCAATCCGTTTTCCATTCCGGTTTCCTTCTTCATTTTGTCAAAGGATCAGTATGATCTCCGCTCACCGGTACTCAAAGGTGAAACGTACTATATTGCCGGAAAAGTAAAAAAAGAACCGTATGCGGAAGAAGCGTACGGGTATGCCATGGAAGAACTTGTCCTGTTTCTGCAGGCAAATGATCTCGGTACGGTCTGGCTGGGCGGTACTTTCGGAAGAGAAGCGTTTGAAAAAGCAATCGGCCTTGAAGCAGATGCGTTCATGCCGTGTGTAACGCCGTTCGGTTATCCGGCTCCGAAGATGAGTCTGCGGGAAACACTCATGCGCAAAGGTGTGAAAGCTGACACCAGACTGCCGGCTGACCAGCTGTTCTTTGAGAATGATTTCTCATCGCCTCTGTCACCTGAACACGGCACAGAAGCAGCTTTTGAAGCAGTCAGACTGGCGCCGTCCGCTGTCAACAAACAGCCGTGGCGGATCGTCCGGCAGGGAAGCAGCTATCATTTCTATCTGGTGCGTTCCCTGAAAGAAACCGAACCGGATATGCAGAAGACGGATATGGGCATTGCCTTATGCCATTTTGTCCTCGCGCTGGAAGAAACGGGCATCAAAACGGAAGTTATCATAAAAGATCCCGGCATCTCCTGTCCGGAAAATACGGAATACCGTTTTACGGTATGCACGCAGACAGCCTGAAAAGGCTGTTTTTCTTTGATCGGGGAAACTGTCAATTCCATCAGAAAGCGCTTTCACATATAATATAAATAGAATATACAGGAGGAAATATGCAGCATAAAACATTAAAACCATTCCCGGAGAATTTCCTTTGGGGTGCTTCCACATCTGCTTACCAGGTTGAAGGCGCGAACCTGACTGACGGAAAAGGCCCGTCCTGCCAGGATGTCAAGAAAGTCCCGGAAGGAACATCGGAACTGGATGTCTGTGCCGACCAGTATCACAGATATAAAGAAGACATCGCCCTGATGGCTGAAATGGGATTCAAGGGTTACCGTTTCTCCATTTCATGGTCCCGCATTCTTCCGAAGGGAACAGGCGAAGTCAATCCGAAGGGCATCGAATACTATAATAATCTGATCAATGAATGCCTGAAGTACAACATTATCCCGCTCGTTACCATGTTCCATTTTGACATGCCGGCAGCGCTGGATGAGAGAGGGAGCTGGGGCAATCCTGATTCCGTAGACTGGTTCCTGGAATTTGCCCGCACGATGTATGAAAACTTCGGCGACCGCGTTAAATACTGGCTGACGATCAATGAACAGAACATGCTGACGCTGGTCGGCCCGATGATCGGAACACTGCATCTGCCGGAAGGCTGCACGAATGTTCTGAAGGAAATCTATCAGCAGAACCATCATATGCTGGTTGCCCAGGCAAAAGCCATGGCACTGTGTCATGAAATGCTGCCCGACGCAAAGATCGGTCCGGCACCGAATATTTCTCTGATCTATCCGGATTCCAACAAACCGGAAGATACGATCGCTGCCCAGAACATGAACGCGATCCGCAACTGGCTCTATCTCGATATGGCCGTATACGGCAAGTACAACAACCTTGTATGGTCTTATCTGGAAGAGAACGACGCTGTTCCGGAATTCCATGAAGGCGATGCAGAAGCACTCGCAAACGGACATCCCGACTTCATCGGCTTCAACTATTATTCAACCGGCACCGTCAGAGCAAGTGACGGAACGGAAGAAGGCGGCGGCGATCAGCAGAACTCAAGAGGTCTGCCGGGTGTTGCCAAGAACGTCAAGAACCCGAATCTAATGAAGACGGAATTCGGCTGGGAGATCGACCCGATCGGCTTCCGCAACACACTGCGCGAAGTATACGGCCGCTACAGACTGCCGATCATCATTACCGAGAACGGTCTCGGCGCATATGATACGCTGACCGAAGACGGCAAGGTACATGATCCATACAGAATCAGATACTATCAGGAACACATCAAGCAGATGCGCCTTGCCATCACGGATGATGTTGAGATGATGGGCTACTGCCCGTGGTCTGCAGTGGATCTGATCTCCACCCATGAAGGCATGAAGAAGCGTTATGGCTTCATCTATGTTGACAGGGATGAATTTGATCTCAAGACCCTCGACAGATACAGGAAGGATTCCTTCTTCTGGTACAAGAAAGTCATCGCTACAAACGGCGAAGATCTCAGCGAATAAACAGTTATTGCTTAAGGAAGGCGACAGCCTTCCTTTTTATAATTGATAAATTACCATATTAAGTGCAACACATTGCCTTTAGATAAAAAAACACCCAGAGGTTCAAATGATAGAATGTGAGTGACCAAAC
>CADBPK010000299.1 GCA_902796465.1 uncultured Erysipelotrichaceae bacterium
AGAGAAATGGTGCGGGAAAGAGGTTGCAGTTATTGCCGAGCAATATGATAATGGTTATACAAAAGGATACAGTTCGCAGTATGTTCCCGTCTGGATCAAAGGTCAGTATCCCTCCGGCAGCCTGATCAAAGCTGTTGGGGAGAAGAGCAGAGACAGCGTACTGTTCGCAGAAGGAAAAACAGAATGAAACTCACGGAACTTTTTGAAAACGTACCTGATATCGAAGTGAAATGTCTGACTGCCGACAGCAGAAAGAAGAGACCTGATTCGATCTTTTTCTGCGTCAAGGGCATGAAGTATGACGGCCATAATTTTGTGGATGAAGCCATCAGCAACGGCGCGAAAGTCGTTGTGCACAGTGAGCCCATTCCGAATATGAAGGATGATGTTACGTATATCCGTGTCAGGGATGTCATGACGGCATACAACAAGGTAGCCGACGCGTTTTATCATTACCCGAGCCACAAACTCCTGATGGTTGGCGTAACGGGATCCTATGGAAAATCATCCGTCGCCTGCATCATCCGTGACATCCTGAATGAATTCCAGCCGACCGGCTATATCGGGACGATGGATATCGAATACGGCAGCGTCAAGCTTCCGCCTGTCCCGGCATCTCCAGACATCGATGACCTGCACGGTATTCTGCGTGATATGGTCGATACCGGCATGAAGAGCAGCATCGTCGAAGTCTCTTCCATCGGTATCGAACAGAACCGCTATGACAGCATCGATTTCGATGTGGCGGTCTTTACGAATCTTTCCAGTGACCATCTGGATTATCATCTGACCGTAGCCAACTACATACAGGCGAAAAAGCGTCTGTTTGACGGACTCAAACCGGAAGCGGTGGCAGTCGTGAACGCGGATGACCCGGTCAGCCGGCAGATGGTGCAGGACTGTCAGTGCAAGGTGATCACCTACGGCATCGACCAGGAGGCAGACTACCGGGCAGTCAGTTATCAGCTGCTCAAGGACAGGTCGCGCATGACGCTGTCGATCAGCGGCATGGAGTATGAACTGGAGACGAACCTGATCGCCAAGTTCAATATCTATAATCTCCTGGCTGCGATCGCGGTACTGCATGTCAAGGGAATCCCGATCGAACAGATGAAGCCGTTTATCAATGATCTGCGTCAGATCGACGGACGTATGGAAAGGATCATTGACGGACAGCCGTTCAATATCCTTGTCGACCTGGCCAATTCCCCGGACGGCATCGAGCAGGTCTGCCAGTACGCTTCCGCGATTACGCCGAAAGGCAAGCGGATCATCGCGCTGACCGGCAGTTCCGGCAAAAAGGATGTCGTGAGAAGGCCGCTGATCGGCAAGGTACTGGACAAATACTGCGACATGATCATCCTGACGGAAGATGATCCGGCGTCGGAAGATCCGGCAGATATCGCCAGGGAGATCGCGGCAGGCATCCGTTCCACCAACTGCATCACCATAGAAGACCGTGAAAACGCGATCCGGCAGGCAATCGAACTGGCGGATATCAATGATACAGTCTTACTGCTGGGAAAAGGCAACAGCAGGACCATTTTCCGGAATTTCGGTCCAGAAGAGTATGAAGGGGACGATGTTCTGGTGCATAATATATTAAAGAAATATTATTTTACAGACGGAGATGAGGAGGTTTTATGAAAGACAGCAAATATATCGATCATACCGCGCTGAAACCTGATACGACCAAAGAACAGATCATCAAGCTCTGCCGGGAAGCGGCAGAATATGATTTCGCTTCCGTATGCGTCAATGGCTGCTGGCTTCCTGTTGTGAAGGAAGAACTGAAAGGCACAGATGTCAAGGCATGCACCGTCATCGGTTTCCCGCTCGGCGCTATGAGCGAAAAGGCGAAGGTATTTGAAGCGGCGGATGCAGTGAACAGCGGCGCGGACGAAGTGGATATGGTGATCAATGTCGGCATGCTGAAAGATCATAATGATGCTTATGTGATCCATGAGATCAAAGCAATCAAGGAAGCAGTCGGCGATCATGTGCTGAAGGTGATCATTGAGACCGGACTCCTGAATGATGAAGAAAAAGCAAGGGCATGCAAGGACGCGATGGCCGCAGGCGCGGATTTCGTCAAGACATGCACAGGCTTCGGTACGGGAAGTGCGACACTGGAAGATGTCCGTCTGATGAAGGAAACAGTCGGTGACGTGATGAAAGTCAAGGCGTCCGGCGGGATCCGTGACAGGGAGACATTTGAAAAGATGATCGCAGCCGGCGCGGACCGCATCGGCACCAGTTCCGGCGTCAGGCTTGTCGGCTGAGAAAGCATAACAATTGTATTTTCCGAAAGCATGTATTATTTTAGGTACATGCTTTTATATATCGGAATACTTGCAAATGTGATCCTGATCTTCGGCGGCATCGGCTGGAGCCTGCTCGGATACAACAATTCATTCCTGAACTGGGCGGTTGAATCCATGACGGCGAAAGCTACCGCTGCCGGCATGAAGGAGAATATTCAGGGCGAGAGGATTTATGTGAAAAGAGAAAACAAACGGCCGGTAAGGGTAAATCTTTACCGGGCACCGGAAGTGAACCAGCCGGTCATCTTCGTGGCGCACGGCGGAAATTTCTATGATCGCGACGCGGACAATATCGATGATTTCTGTGTTGCCCTGGCAGAGAAGATGAATATGTCGGTCATCTCGGTTTCCTACACGAAAGTCGATGTGCATGTCACCAGCTATCCGCAGGATGAGATCGGGGATGTGATCCGCTATTTCGCGGACCATGCAGGCATCTATGATCTCGACATGCAGAACTATGTCATGATGGGGATCGAAGCAGGTGCCTACCTGTCCCTGATCGCCGGCATCAATATGATCCAGAAGACATACTTTTCAAAAGCCTATGTGTTCATCAATCCGTTCCTGGACTATGTCCCGATCAGCTTTGCCCAGGCAGGATGGCATCCGGAGCCGCTCCTCCTTCTGTTCACGAATGAGGATAACGCGGAGAAGGCTGAAGAGTATCAGGATGTGCTGGCACGGGCGGATGTGTATGCAAAAATACACCGCCGGAATGATCCGGAACACCCGCTGCGCCTCTTCGGGGAATCCTATAAACAGGAAAAGGAAGCCTATGAGGAACACCTCGACTGGATCAAAGAGAATCTTGACCGTATCCTGCGTTAATATTTGATTGCATTCATCAGTTCTTTCTGATAAGATAAACAGGCTTGCGAAAGGAAAGGGGGGTTGTGATATGGCAAGAATCATCGTTAAAGAGAACGAAAATCTCGATGATGCGATGCGGCGTTTCAAACGCACGGTTTCCCGTAACGGAACCCTCGCGGAATGCCGTAAGAGAGAATTCTATGTGAAGCCTGGTGTCAAGAGAAGGCTGAAGATGGAAGCCGCAAGAAAAAAGAGAAAGAGAAGTTAAAAAGAAGCGCAGGCTTCTTTTTACTTGCTGAAAAATGGAATATTATATAAATGGAGGATGTCTTTTTATTTATGCGAACAATTCACTTGACTGATCTGAGGGATTATGATCTGATCTCACTGGTCGGACCTTCTGATCAGAACCTGAATATCATTAGCGAATATTTCAATACAGAGCTCTCTTTCCGCAATCAGAGCCTGTATATCAAGGATGTTTCCGATCCTGTTTTTGAAAAGATATCGGATGTTGTTGCGGCATTATGCACGGTGATCAAAAGCGGCAGGAATATCTCCCCGCAGGATGTGATCTATGCCTGCCGGCAGATCAGCAGCGGCCGCGAAGTATCCTTCGAGGATTATCATTCGGTTACAGTAGGAAGAACGCTGTCGGGCAAAGTCATCACGCCGCGGACAAAGGGACAGTATGATTTTGTCACGGCAATGGAACGCTCGCCGATCGTGTTTGCGATCGGTCCGGCCGGAACCGGCAAGACATATCTGGCCGTGATCAAGGCTGTGACTGCCCTGAAAAACGGTGATGTCAAGCGCATTGTCCTGACGAGACCTGCCGTGGAAGCGGGAGAGAATCTCGGCTTCCTGCCCGGCGACCTGAAGGAAAAAGTCGATCCGTATCTGACGCCGCTCTATGACGCTTTGAATGTCATGCTGGGACGGGAACAGACAGAAAAACTGATCGAAAGGGGCATCGTCGAGATCGCGCCGCTGGCCTATATGCGGGGACGTACCCTCGAGGATTCATATGTCATACTTGATGAAGCGCAGAATACCACAGCTATGCAGATGAAGATGTTTCTGACAAGGCTGGGGTTTCATTCACGCATGGTCGTAACCGGCGACACAACGCAGATCGACCTGAAGCCGAATATTGAAAGCGGCCTGATCCAGGCAGCGAAGATTCTGGAAGGCATTAAGGAGATCGAGATCATACAGCTGACCGGAGACGACGTCGTACGTCATCCGCTCGTACAGAAGATCATCGAAAGATATGAATCTTTCGGCGGAAAATAAACACTGAGGAGTATCTATGGAAATCACAGTATATAACCGGACCAATCAGAATGTTGATGCATTTGAAGCATATTTTGAAAAGATAGCGGACCGGACATGCAGGGTGCTGCGTGTCAGGAAAGACCAGACGGTCTCCGTTACGTTCATGCGCTCTGTTTCCATGCATAAGATCAACCGTGACTACCGCGGCATCGACCGCCCGACGGATGTGATCACCTTTGCGGCACAGGACTATGAAGCGGATTTTGAGATGGAGGAAATGGACTGCGATCTCGGGGATATTTTCATCAATATCGATTATGCCCGCAGACAGGCAAAAGAGTACGGCCATTCCTATGAACGTGAGATCTGTTTCCTGTTTACCCACGGACTTCTGCACTGCCTGGGTTATGACCATATGACGGAAGAGGATGAGAAGATCATGTCGGATCTGCAGAAGAAGATCCTTGATCCGATCATTAAGAGATCATGAAAAAGAAATTTGAAGACGCATTCAGGGGACTGTATGAAGCCTTTATGGATCCTGCGGTGTTCCTGCAGGCAGTGCTTGGAATCATGGCTGTTATTGCCGGCTTCATACTGAAGTTGGAACGTACAGAATGGCTGATGGTCATTCTGTGCATCGGGCTTGTGATCACGGCGGAGATCCTGAATACATGTATAGAAAAGTTATGCGATCTGTATTCCACGGCATACAGTGAGAGGATACGCAAGATCAAGGACATGTCGTCCGGGGCGGTGCTGTTCGCTGCCCTGATCGCCTTAACGGCGGCCGTCATGATCCTTTTAAACCATATATGAGGAGGAAGTATGACGAGAGAAGAGCTGATACAGGAAGCTTTCAAGGCATTGAAGAACGCCTACGCTCCCTATTCCCATTATCATGTCGGCGCCTGTGTGCTTGCTAAAGACGGCAGGACATTTTACGGTGCCAATGTCGAGAATGCATCCTACGGCGCGACGATCTGTGCGGAACGGAACGCTGTGTTCAACGCATATTCCAACGGATGCCGGAAAGATGATATCGAAGCCATCGCGATCGTCAGTGACGGGGGCAGGCTGGGCGCTCCCTGCGGCATGTGCCGCCAGGTGCTCTGCGAACTGCTGAACCAGGATACGCCGATCTATCTTTCCAACGGGACGGAAGAAAAGGATACGAATATTGCGGAACTGCTTCCGATGCAGTTCACGATGGAAGACGTGCTGGGATGAAGAGCGGGTTTATCGCGCTTGCCGGACGGCCGAATGCCGGCAAAAGCACACTTATAAACAATCTCGTCCAGGAGAAGATCGCGATCGTTTCGGATAAGCCGCAGACGACGCGTTCCGAGATCCGCGGCATCCTGACGAGGGAAGAAGGACAGATCATCTTCACTGATACGCCGGGTATTCACAAGGCAAAATACAGACTTGGAGACAGGATGAACAAACAGGCAGTGGATGTGCTGCAGGGCGTGGATGTGATCTATCTGGTAACGGACGGTTCCGTTCCGTATTCCAAAGGGGATGCCTATGTGCTGAATATCGTGAAGAATGCCGGACTGCCGGTATTCCTGATCCTGAACAAGGTCGATAAAATGCCGCGGGAAAAGATCATGGAAAACCTGATCTCATGGAAGGAACGCTATGACTTTGCGGAGTATTTTCCTCTGTCCGCAAAATTTGACCGGTCCTTCGAGGATCTGATCACAACGACATTCCGGTACCTGCCGGAAGGGGAACTGCTGTATCCGGCGGAGATCGTCAGCGACGGGGCGGAGAATTTCCGCATTGCCGAGATCATCCGTGAGAAGGTGCTGGAATGCACGGAAGAAGAGATCCCGCACGCAGCTGCCGTCAAGATTGAAAACAAGGAGTTCCGCAAGGGAGCCTGCTATATCCAGGCGGTGATCCTCGTGGAAAAGAAGAGCCAGAAGGGCATCATGATCGGAAAACAGGGATCGATGCTGAAGAAGATCGGATCACTGGCAAGGAAAGATATCGAAAAGCTGCTGGGCCGGAAAGTATTCCTGGAACTGTTCGTACGCGTCGAAGATGAATGGCGTTCGCGGGATGCGCGGATCACGGAATACGGATACGGCGGATACGGAAGCGAATATGAATGATAAAACAACAGGGTTTATCCTGAGACAGGCAGACTATAAAGAAAGAGATCTGATTCTGACCGTTCTGAGTCAGGAATACGGCAGGATCTCTTTTATTGCGGCCGGCGTCAAAAAGCTTTCCAGCAAAAATGCCGGTTCCGTACTGCCGTATACAAAAGCAGAGTTCTTATTTGATTATAAGGAAAAAAGAAACATGTTCCGGATGAAGACGGCACATACCGTTTCCCTGTACCGGTACCTGCATGAAGACCTGAAAGCCTCCGCGGCCGCGGCGGTTACGGCGGATATCATGGACCTGTTTACCTCACATGAGGGCGAAAGCTCGGAAAGGGAATACCGGATCACGGAACAGGCATTCACCGCGCTGAACGGCGGGAAGGATCCAGACCTGGTGCTTGCGCTGGTGATGAGCGATGTCATGCGGATCTTCGGCATCCTGCCGGATGTGGATGAATGCACCGAATGCGGCAGCACAACCGCGGCGGCTGTTTCCCTGAAGCACGGCGGATTCCTGTGCGCAAGGTGCGCGGAAGAAGCAGGTATACCGGTCTCTAAAAAAGAAGATCTGAAGCGGTTCCGCCTGTTATGCAAAGCCGGCATGGAACATCTGGAGATCGTGGAAAGCCACACGGAAGTCCGGCATGAGGATACCACGCTGCTGCTGTCTTTTCTGGAGACGTACTCAGGCCTGAAAATACGCTCTTTTTCCTTTTATCACCGGCTTTTTGACCATTGATTGCACTGATTTAAAGTGCTATACTGCAAAAGATTGACAAAAGTCAGGATGGGGGATCACTTATCATGGAAAAGACATTTGATTTAATCGTTTCACACGCCAAGAATACGGGCTTTGTTTTCCAGGGCTCGGAAATATACGGCGGCCTGAGCAATACATGGGACTTCGGACCTTACGGTGTCATGCTGAAAGACAACATCAAACGGGCATGGCAGAAGAAATTCGTACAGGAAGATCCGAACAATGTAGAGATCCAGGCTGCTATTTTAATGAATCCGAAAGTCTGGGAAGCATCCGGACATCTGAAGGGATTCTCAGATCCGCTGATGGACTGCCGTCAGTGCAAGACAAGACACCGTGCCGATCAGCTGATCGAAAACTACACCCAGGGAAAAGTCACCTGTGAAGGCTGGTCCAATGAAAAGATGCTGGAATATATCAAGGAAAACCATATTCCGTGTCCGAACTGCGGTGCGCATGATTTTACCGATATCCGTCAGTTCAACCTGATGTTCAAGACATTCCAGGGAACGCTGGAAGATGCCAAGAGCACGATCTACCTGCGTCCGGAAACAGCACAGGGCATGTTCGTTGATTTCAAGAACGTTCAGCGCGCATACCGCAAAAAGCTGCCGTTCGGCATCTGCCAGATCG
>CADBPK010000300.1 GCA_902796465.1 uncultured Erysipelotrichaceae bacterium
AAAAGAAGTATATCCTTCGCTGGAGGAAAAAGCAGCCAATCTTCTTTATTTCATGATCAAGGATCATCCATTCACGGATGGTTGCAAGCGGATCGGCGCATCTCTGTTTCTGGAATTCATGAACAGGAATCATATTCTTATGAAAGGCGGTCATAAACGGATCAGTGACAGTGCTCTTGTCGCGATCACACTGATGATTGCGGAATCCCGGCCGGAAGAAAAAGAAGTCATGACAACACTGGTCATGAACTTCCTTGTCTGAAATGCAATGATGTATCGGAATGATTAGCAGCTATTCCGCCATTCCGGTACTGATGCTGTCACACATCGTATAGATCAACTGTGCCACTTCTTTCTCAGGCAGATCAAAATCCTGTTCGATCCATGTCAGAAGTACATGGAAGGAACCGTACATCAGAAAACTCAGTACGTACTTTTCCTGCTTCCGGGAACCGTATTCCGGAAGATTGGGACGCAGCTGCTTCAATACGTTCTGCATGTAGGAAAGCATCATTTTTTCATGTTCCCCTCCGCTGCAGAAAAGCACCTTGAACAGATCGCTGTTCGTCCGCACGTATTTCAGAAATGCTTCAATAAAATCGATCGTTGCGGCATCCCGGCTGACATCCTTCATATAATCCATCGTTCTGCTTACCAGTTCTGCCTCGATCTCCGAAAGCACAGCTTTCTGATCCGTGTAATGTTTATAGAACGTTGTGCGGTTGATATCCGCCCGTATGCACAGTTCCTTGATCGTAATCGCTGAGAAGGGTTTTTCCTGCATCAGTTCGATCATCGCTGTCCGTATCAGCTTCTTCGTCATACGTACTCTCCGGCTTTCCGTTTCCATATCCCTGTCTCCTTTTATTCAGAAAATAATCTTTTTTCAACACTGTTTCCCGATGTGTTGACAACACAACATCAGTAAAACATCTGCTGATTGTTAAAGCAACACCGTGTTGCTATTATGCTATTGAAGAAGGCTTGCTGCGTCAAGCCGGAAGGAGTAAATATAATGAAAATCTTTATGATCGGAGGCACCGGTCTGCTTGGTTCCGAAGCCGCAAAAGAACTGATCAGCCGAGGCCACGAAGTCTCCAGCATCGCTCTTCCGCCGCTGCCTGAAGGAGCTGTTCTGCCGCCGGAAATGAAACTGACCTTCGGCAATTATCTGGAAATGAGCGATGACGAACTGCGCGCATGTCTGGAAGGATGTGAAGGCTTCATCTTCGCAGCCGGTGTGGATGAGCGTGTTGAAGGACCTGCACCGATTTATGACATGTACAAAAAGTACAATATCGACCCGGTCGACAGGCTGCTGCGTCTGTGTAAGGAATGCGGTGTCAGGCATACCGTGATCCTCGGTTCCTATTTCTCCTATGCTGCCAAGAAATGGCCGGAAAAGGAACTGACCAAGTGGCATCCGTATATCCGCAGCCGGATCGACCAGGAAGCTGTTGCCATGAGCCACGCCTCGGATGATCTTTCTGTGGCTGTTCTGGAACTCCCGTATATCTTCGGTACACAGCCCGGACGCAAACCGGTATGGGTATTCCTTGTCGAACAGATCATGAGCATGCCGGCAGTGACAATGTATCCGCCGGGCGGCACTGCTATGGTCACTGTCCACCAGGTCGGACAGGCGATTGCCGGTGCCATCGAACGCAATAAAGGCGGCAGATGCTATCCGATCGGCTACTACAATATGACTTGGAAGGAAATGCTGCGGATCGTTCATAAGTATTTATGCGTTCCTGAGAAAAAGATCATTACGATCCCGAAGTGGATGTATGCCATGGGCGGAAAGAACATCATGAAGGAACAGGAAGCCAATGGTATCCAGGGCGGACTCCAGATGGTCAAATTCGCCGATATTATGTGCAGCAATCTCTTTATTTTCAAAAATGAAGGTGCCGCTGAACTCGGTGTCACGGAAGATGACATTGACGGTGCGATCGGCGATTCCATCCTCCTGTGCCGCGACATCATCGTAAACAAGACAGATGTACTCGGCATGAAAGGAGAATAAACGATGTCACGTCCTGTTGTATTCATGACCGGTGCCGGCGGCGGTATGGGTTATGCCAGTTTTCAGAAAATGCTTCCGGATCTTGGAAAGCTCTATGATCTGCAGATCCTTGTCCGCGACAGCGCCAAGAACCGGAAACTGTTTGAGCGCTTTATCGGTACGCCCGGTTTCAAGGTCCGTTTCGGCGACCTCCTGAACAAAGAAGATGTCTCTGCCTGTGTACAGGCAAGTGACATGTGCCTGCATATTGCGGCATTCGTTTCCCCGGCAGCGGATTATTATCCGAAAAAGGCCATGGAGAACAATTTCGGATCAACCCGGAATCTTATCGACGCGGTCCATGCCTGCGGGAAAACGGAAACCTATAAGTTCGTCTATATCGGCACTGTTGCCGAGACCGGCGACCGCATGCCGCCGATCCACTGGGGCAGAGTCGGAGATCCGATCAAGCCAAGTATGTATGATTACTATGCTGTATCCAAGATCGCGGCCGAACGCTATGTGATCGAAAGCGGACTGAAATACTGGGTCAGCCTCCGCCAGACCGGCATCATCGGTGAAGCTATGGCAAAAATTCGTGACGCCATCCAGTTCCATAACTGTCTGGACAATGTTCTCGAATATGTATCCGACCGTGACAGCGGTACAGCCATGCGCAACCTTTGTGCTTTTGATACCGAAGGTACGCTGGATCCGAAATTCTGGGGCCACATCTACAATATCGGCGGCGGTGAACCGTGCCGCATCGATACGTATGAGATGTACAGGCGGATGTATGGTGAGATCGGCATAAAGAATCTTGATTATGTCATAGACGCAAAATATACAGCTACCAGAAATTTCCACGGACAGTATTATCTGGATTCCGACAAACTCGAAGACTACCTGCATTTCCGCAGCGACAGTATCCAGTATTTCGTGGATGCATATCTGAAAGAACTCGGTCCGGCTGCTGAAGGCGGAAAGAAGATCTGTGCCCTTCCGGGCGGCGAAAAAATGATGGGAGCTATCATCAAGGGAACATTCAAAGACGCACTGAATTCCGAACACGGAACCAAGCACTGGCTGGACAACAACATGGAAGATCATATCGATGCCTACTGGGGAAGCCGCAAGGCATGGGAAGCCATTCCGGAGAAAGCCAGTGAGATGGATCATTTCACCGACTGGGATACCGTTGTGCCTATCGACCACGGATATGACGAAACAAAACCGGAAGAAGAACTCACATACGAAGACATGAAAAAAGCCGTGGAATTCCGCGGCGGTGAACTGCTCAGCACTTCGATGATCAAAGGAGACTGGAAAACAAAACTGACCTGCCGCTGTGCATTCGGACATACTTTCGATGCCAGCCCCCGGCTCATCCTTGAAGGCGGTCACTGGTGTCCTGAATGTGAACGCACAAGCTGGAATTACGGACAGCGTGCCAAAGTTGATCCTTTCTTTGCCCAGGTCTGGAATCCGCTTCATGAAAGCGACGAACTCAGAGAATACCCGAAGGAAGTCACCGAACTGGATATAGACTGATTCCTTCCTGTATAAAGCATACAGAAATCGATCCCGTATTTATGCAATACGGGATTTTTTGCAGTGTTTATACGTTACGCTGATCTGCAGCGGCGAGCATGTATTTGTCATTGCTTCGTTCTTTTCGGATCAGCCGGATCGTCCGGAAGAGGACGATCATATTGATCACGACCAGGATCAGAGGCAGGAACAGCAGGAAATCATTGATCTCACTGACAGTGTCCTTCAGTGAAAAATCATACGCACCATGCAGGATCCACGGAACCGCAAATGAAAGTACACAATAAATCTTCTTCCCTGTATATTCCGCTTTCCCCCAGAAATAGCCCATGATCATACCGTAGACGGCATGCATCATGGTTGCTCCCCTTACCAGCATCTGCATCGCGTTGGTCATAAAGCCGTATACGATCGATTCCAGCAGTTCAAACCCGATCCCTACGATCGTCATGAAGATCAGTGTTTCCATCCATGACCATGGATATGAACTCTTTTTCAGGTGCAGCATCATAAACATCTTGCAGGCCTCTTCTGAAAAAGCAAGGACGAAGAAATTATAAAGCCCGATATAAAGAAGGGATTCATGATCTTTGATCAGGAGCGCGAACACGATATTCAGAACCATTGATGTAAGTACGACAGGCAGCGTGCTGAAAAGGCCTCTGATCAGTGCCTTCCGGCATGTTTCTTTATACGCCGGGTCATCCTTGATCTTATTCTTCAGCCAGAAATAAAGAATAACTGCCGGAATCAGGGAAATCAGAAATACAATTACCAGCATATGATCTCACCTCCGGAAATATTTAATATTATTGTATCCCTTTTCAGTATAGGTTTCCGTTACTTGTTGAACTTTTCCGTGATGTATATAATGAAACTGCGGACCAGGAATGATCCTGCTGTGTTTAAATGGATATGGAGAGATCGGAATGATAAGTATGATTCTTGCAATAATATTCGGTCTGATTCTGTGGCTCTGTGCCATGGGTGTTTTTTTGGGATGCATTGCCGGAATTGCATATCTCTTCTCATTCCTGATCAACAGCTTAATAAAACCGGGAATCCAGGGCTGGCACGACCGTAAGGAAGCCGCGCGTTTTGAAGATGAACAGCAGATGCTGAAGGCTGTGAAAAACAAACAGTACAAGCCAAAACCGAAACCGGCATCCAAAGAACCAAGGGAAGAAAAGAGCGTTTCTCCCCTGCTCATATACAAAGCGGTGGAGAAAGCGGACGAATATATCAATGATGCGGAAATATCCTCTTCCCTGAAACAATGCAGTGATCTGCTGAAACAGTTCGAGAGACTGAAGACAGAAGAAGACAACAGCAAAATGAATAAAATGTATACCTTGTATCTGCCCTCCCTCCTGAAAGTCCTGAAGCAGTACGCAGACCTGGAACCGTTCGGCGAAAACGAAACAGTAACGGGAATGAAGAATAAAATCATTTCCCTGACCGGTGTGATCAACAAAGCACTCCAGGAAAACATTGCGGAAATCAAAGAAAAAAATGAACGCATTATGAACGCGGATATGAAAGCCCTCGAAGCCCTGCTGAGAAACGATATGATCAGCAGCACTCCTCCTGCCGGAGATGAACAGCAGGACAGCAATGCCGCATAGCATAATAAATACGGATAAAGAAAATGACAGAAGATAAAAAAACAAAAATATGGAAGGGCATAATAGCTCTGGTGGCTGTGATCATCATTGCGATGTATATTGCCCTGGTCAGAACACTGCTTGCGCCGAAACTGATCTACGCCGCAGATGTCAGGCTGGATACCGAAAAATACCCGGTCAACGAAAACTGGTCCGTCACAAGCGACAATTCCCGCATCAGCACGGCTGAGATCGGCGAAGACCGCAAGCACAGACCGGCTCTGAATGTCCGGTTCTATGAAACAAAACCAAATTACTTTATCCTGCGGGATCCTGAAAAAAATGAATACCGGTTCATGATCCAGTGGAATGAAGATTTTGAACTGGTCTTCAAAGACTGCAGTGAAACGGGATGTGATTACTGAACACATCCCTTTTTCATGTTCCGATACCGGGTTTTTCCGGAAGATGAATCATGAATTCAGATGCGTGATACAATACTTTCATAGAAAGCGTATCCGGACGAAGCCGGATATGACAGGAGGTCAACGTTATGTCCAAAAACAGATCTTTTCATGTATTATTGTCCATTCTTCTGACTGCTTCCCTGGCAGGATGCGGCTCATCCGCAAAACCGGAATCCGAATCCAAACCGGGGGAAACGGAAACAGCACCGGAAGAAAGCAACACAACTGAACCTGCAGAAATTTCTTCAAGAGACCAGATCTACAAAATCGGCGATACCATCACGACAGATGAATATGAATTCACCCTGGTCGATGCCGGTTTCGCAGACTATATTTCCGGCGAGGCGGATGATACGTTCCTTCTGAAAGCAGAAAATGGTCTGGACGCGGGAGAAGGCTCTAAGTTATTTTATTTTAGTGTCGAATATAAACATCTCAAACCCGGCAGGATGGTCACGGATTATCCGTTCTTCACCAATGAGGTAGCTTCAGATAATACTGCCCGGGCAGGAGGATGTGTCATGGCATATCGAAAAGCAGAATTAGGATGGCATCTGGCATATCTCACAGCGCCATTTACCTCCATTCCTTACATAGCAACGATGTTCCAGCCGGATGATATTGAATATCAGTCTGAAGAAGGAACATATCAGGCGCGCGGGGCCATATTTGTCTCGCAGGACTTTATAGATAACGGGAATGGTCACTTCACCTTCAAACTGAATCGCTATGTTTTTGAATTTGAAAACTGATCATCATTCAAAAATACTATATCTTTTACACCGGCCGCAGAAATACGCAGCCGGTTTTTCACTGCCGGGAATTTTCTGCCTGAAGAAAGGAAAAGGCGTCTTTCCCTGCGGGAACCGACGCCTTTATTGTGTTCTTTGTGCTATGCGGGATCAGCGGTGCTTGTAGTGAATGACCTCACCTGTCCATGCGTTCTTCAGGATCTCCTGCATATCGCGGACCATCGGTACACGCGGATTTGCCGGTGAGCACTGGTCTTCATAGGCGAGATAGGAGAGCTTTTCAACTGCGTTCATCCAGTCTTCTTCGTTGAGATACGGCAAAGCGGAGAACTTCATTTCGATACCGCTGTCATGACCGAGGGTGGTTACGGCATTGGCGAAAGCTTCAACGCCCTGTTCCAGGGATTCTACTTTCAGACCGATCGCCTGTGCCAGCTCGCAGTATCTGAGATCCGCATTATAATGCTTGTAC
The DNA here is from genome assembly GCA_902796465.1 of uncultured Erysipelotrichaceae bacterium. Taxonomy (GTDB): domain Bacteria; phylum Bacillota_I; class Bacilli_A; order Erysipelotrichales; family Erysipelotrichaceae; genus Bulleidia. The sequence goes on from CADBPK010000300.1 coordinate 6,855, forward strand.
TTCGGCCAGATACCCGGCTTTTCCGGTTTCGTTCCGTTGTAGCGGATCGTATACGGCAGGAAGATCGCGTTGGCAAGTCCATGCGGCACATGGAATTCCGCGCCGACCTTATGTGCCAGGGAATGGTTCATTCCGAGGAATGCATTGGCAAATGCCATACCTGCCATTGCGGAGGCATTATGCATCTTTTCACGTGCTTCCGGATCGTTTGCGCCGTTGTGTACGGCACGCGGCAGATATTCGAATACCATCTGTACGGCTTTCAGCGCCAGGGCATCCGTAAAGTCAGATGCCAGAACGGAAACATACGCTTCAACTGCGTGCGTCAGGACATCCATGCCGGTATTTGCAGTAATGGACGGCGGCAGTGTCATGGTCAGAGCCGGATCGATAATGGCTACTGTAGGCGTCAGGGAATAGTCGGTCAGCGGATACTTGATATGTGTTTCCTTGTCGGTAATGACAGCGAACGGTGTAACTTCCGAACCGGTTCCTGATGTCGTCGGGATACATACCAGATTTGCTTTTTTGCCGAGTTCCGGATACTGGAAGGCACGCTTGCGGATATCCATGAACTTCTGTTTCAGATCATCGAAGTTGACTTCCGGATGTTCATAGTACAGCCACATGCCCTTTGCGGCATCCATAGCTGATCCGCCGCCGAGGGCGATGATCGTATCCGGCTGGAACGCGTTCATCAGTTCCAGTCCCTTGCGGACCGTCTGGATCGACGGATCCGGTTCAACGTCACAGAACAGTTCATAAGTGACTTTGTTGATCCTCTGTGCCAGCTGGTCTGTTACTTTATCGACGTATCCCAGCTTGACCATGCTCTGATCGGTGACGATGAAGACTTTGCTCATTTCCCGCATGTCATGCAGGTATTCAATGGAGTTCTTCTCAATATAGATTTTGGAAGGGATCTTGAACCATTGCATATTATTTCTCCTTTCACCGACTTTCTTGATATTCAGCAGGTTGATCGTGCTGATATTGTCAGAAACACTGTTGTGACCGTAGGAACCGCAGCCCAGGGTCATTGACGGAATAAAGGAATTATAGATATTGCCGATTCCGCCGAAGGTCGAAGGAGAATTCCAGATGATGCGGCATGCCTTGATGCGGCGTCCGTATTCTCTGACCAGATCCTCATTCGCTGTATGGATGGCAGCGGAATGACCGGTACCGTTGAACATGACCATCGCTTCCGCCTTGTTCACACCGTCGCTTACATCTTCTGCTTTCAGCATTGCCAGCACCGGAGACAGTTTTTCCCTTGTCAGCGGTTCATTCGGTCCGACTTCCTTGCATTCGGCGATGATGATGGATGTATCGGGATCTACTTCAAAACCGGCCTGCTGGGCGATCCAGTATGCGCTCTTACCCGCAACGCTGCCGTTCAGTTTCGCTGTTTCGCAGCCTTCCCCGTAGGCTTCCGCATTGAACATGAAGCGTTCCAGCTTTTTCTTTTCTTCCTTTGTCACATAGTGGACATTGTAGTGAAGGAACTCATTTTTCACATCATCGTAGATCTCTTTATCAACGATAACTGCCTGTTCGGAAGCACAGACCATGCCATGGTCAAATGCTTTGGAAAGCGCAACATCGGAAACAGCCTGACGGATATCGGCAGTTGTTTCGATATAGGCAGGAACATTGCCGGCGCCGACACCGAGTGCCGGTTTTCCGCAGCTGTACGCAGCTTTTACCATGGCATTTCCGCCGGTTGCAAGAATGGTGGATACACCCGGATGATTCATCAGCGCACTGGTCGCATCCATACTCGGTGCTTCGATCCACTGGATGCAGTCTTCCGGCGCACCGGCAGCCACAGCCGCGTCATACATGATCTTGGCAGCGGCAGCGGAGCATTTCTGTGCATTCGGATGGAACGCGAAGATGATCGGATTTCTTGTCTTCAGACAGATCAGTGATTTGAAAATAGCAGTTGATGTCGGATTGGTGACCGGCGTAATACCGGCGACGACACCGACCGGTTCAGCGACATACTTGAGTCCCTTGACCGGATCTTCATCGATGATGCCGACAGTCTTCTGATTGCGCATATGATTGACGACATACTCGCAGGCAAACAGGTTCTTTGTTGCTTTATCTTCAAAAACACCCCGCCCTGTCTCTTCAATTGCAAGTTTTGCCAGCTCGCCGTGCTTGTCCAGGGCGGCAACAGAGCATTTGGCAACGATATAATCGATCTTTTCCTGATCGTAAGAAGCATACGCATCCAACGCCTTCAGTGCCTTGGCGACTTTTTCGTTCACTTCGGCAACCGGTGTCGGTCCGGCAGGTGTTTCTGGTTTGGGTGAAGCTTTGACGGTTTTTTTACGTTCAGCCATATTATTTCCTCCTGTTTATTTCTCTTGTGAAAATGATAACATATTCAATTTTATGCCACAAGCAATAAACTATTTCCGTATTTGCACGGCATTCCTGCATGCTGCTGATTCAAAAAAGGCAGTGTGCGCAATGGCATACTCCCTGAATATCTGTTTGTGAAAACTCAGATCGTTTCGACTTTGATCAGGTTGGCTCCGCCTGACTGCCCGGCAACACCGGCACCGGTGATGACGACTTTTTCATCCTTGTTCAGATCCATCGTATCGACAGCGGTCTTTCTTGCCATGTAGAACAGAACTTCCGTGGACGGGAAGACTTCACACATCTTCGGCGTAACGCCCCATGAAAGCGCAAGAGAACGCCATGTCTTCTCACTTGTGGTGAGACCGATGATATCTACCGGACTGCGGAATCTGGAAACCATCTTGGCAATTCTGCCTGACATCGTGCAGGCTACGATCGCTTTCGCCTTCACATCCATTGCCATGGTGCATGTCGCATGGGAAATGGCATCCATGTCATTCTGGATATGGAATTCATCCTGATAGAATCTCTTCTTATAATCAATGGACTTTTCAGCTGCTTCCGTGATCTTAGCCATTGCCCTGACGGCAAGAACAGGATAAGCACCTGCGGCTGTTTCACCCGAAAGCATGACTGCACTTGTTCCGTCATAAACAGCGTTGGCAACGTCGGAAGTTTCTGCCCTGGTCGGTCTTGGATTATGAATCATGGATTCGAGCATTTCCGTCGCTGTGATCACGCGCTTGCCGAGCATACGGCAGCGGGAGATCAGGTCTTTCTGAATCGCCGGAAGCAGCTCAAACGCGACTTCCACGCCCATGTCTCCGCGGGCAACCATAATACCGTCGCATTCCTGGCAGATCTCGTCGATATTGTCATAGCCGGACTGGTTCTCGATCTTGGCGATCAGTTCCACCGAGTCATCCTTGCCGAGTGACTTCAGCAGATTATGTACATCCACAAGATCCTGTTTGACAGAGACAAATGAGCAGGCAATGAAGTCAATATCATTTGCCACACCGAACGCAATGTCAGACTTATCCTGTTCGGAAAGATAGATCTGCTGCATATGCTTTCCGGGGAAACTCATGGACTTGCGGTTGGATAATTCCCCGCCTTCCAGAACTCTTGTTTCGATCCGGGTGCCGTCTGTTTTGACGACTTCAAATTCCAGAAGCGCATTGTTCAGAAGGATCTTGTCTCCCGGTTCCAGTTCATTGGCAAGATTCTTGTAGCTGACAGATACGATCGATTCATCTCCTTCGACCTCTTCTGTCGTGAAGGTGAATGTGCTGCCTTCTTCCAGCATGACCTTTCCGTTTTTGAATGTCCCGATACGGAATTCAGGTCCTTTGGTATCAAGCATGATGGCGATCGGAAGATTGAGCTCTTCTCTTACTTTTTTGATCCGCTTGATCCTCTCCAGATGTTCTTCATGCGTGCCATGTGAAAAATTCAGTCTGGCGACATTCATACCGTTCAGGCAAAGTTTACGAAGAACTTCCTCAGATTCACTTGCTGGGCCGATGGTGCATACTATTTTTGTCTTTCGCATTATTATGGTCCCCTTTATATTTATAAGACAATTATACTCTTAATACTGTATATAAAAACGTGAAAGAAATGTGAATTTAACCGATTTTCAAAGCATTTATGTGCTTTTTGAAAGCAGGATTCAAAATGCTTTTTTCATGGTCCCCCTGTCCGTGTTGACAACAGTCATAAAGCATATTATACTATTCCACAAGTGGAATATAAAGGGGCAGTGTTATGCTGAAACATGGTATCCTCGGACTCATCAGCAATTCCGACAAGACCGGCTACGAGATCATGACGGTATTCAGGGATTCCCTGAGTCATTTCTGGTCCGCGCAGACCAGCCAGATCTACCGGGAACTGCAAACATTGCAGAAAGCGGGATGGATCAGCCGGAAACATGTCGAACAGACTGGCAGGCCGGACAAGAATGTTTTTTCCATCACGCCGGCCGGACATGAAGAACTGATCCGCTGGCTCAGGGAAGACAACATCCCGGCAGAACTGAGGAACCCGTTCCTGCTGAAGACCTTCTTCATGGGCGAGCTGCCCGTAGAGGAAAACATCGCTTTTTTCAAAGCGTTCCGCGACGCTTCCGTCTTTCCGGACGAAGGCAGGCAGGTAACTGCAAGTGCCGACCTGTATGCCATGGCGGTGGATCATCCGGAAAAGGCAGTTTACTGGAAGCTCACCATCGCGTTCGGGATGATGTATGAAAAGATGCAGCGGGAATGGTGCGATTACTGTCTGCAGGAACTGGAAGCGTTCCGTCAGAAACAACAAGAAAACACGGAGGACATACAGCAATGAAAGTAATCATTCATGACCTGGATGACAGGTATGACGAACTTTTCAGATCAAAATTCGATCATGTTCTGGCAGCGGACGGGAAATACGCGCCTTGCCAGGGATGCTTCGGATGCTGGACAAAGCATCCGGCAGAATGCTTTATGAAAGATAAACTGAACCAGGTATGCCGCATCATCGGACAGGCAGACGAACTGGTGATCATAACGAAGAATCTTTACGGAGAATACAGTGGTCCGGTCAAGAATATCCTGGACCGTTCCATCGGCACATCCACACCGTTCAGCACATATCGGGGCAGACAGATGCATCATACGCTGCGCTACGGGAAACATGACTTGTGGAAAGTCATCGTCTGGGGTGATATTACGGATGCGGAAAAAGATACATTCCGCTATCTGGCGGAACGCAATGCCGTCAACGACGGATTTGAACACGCAGAAGTGATCTTTCTGCCGGATCTCACGGAAATGGAGGCCGCTTTATGAAAACAGTACTGATCAACTGCAGCCCCAAGAAAAACTTCTGTGCTTCCTCCTATTTCCTATTCCTGCAGAAGGTGTTCCTCACCGGTGAAAAAGTAACGGAAAAACTGCGCACAGCAGCGGATCATGAACGCATCCTTGCGCAGTTGAAAGACGCGCAGGCTGTCGTATTCTGCCTGCCGCTCTATGTGGATGGCGTTCCTTCCCACGTTCTTCCGTTTATGCAGGCAATGGAGTCATTCTGTAAGGAGAACGATCTTCATCTCAATGTTTACTGCATAGCCAATAATGGATTTATCGAAGGCAGACAGAATGAACCGCTGATGCAGGTATTCGAGAATTTCTGTCACCGTGCAGGCCTCATGTGGGGCGGCGGAGTCGGCATCGGCGGCGGGGTGATGCTGAATGTAACAAGGATCCTGTTTATCGTGGATATTGCCCTGCTTGTACTGAATACGATCCTCAGTGCGGTCAATACCGGGAACTTTTTCCCGAAGGAAGCGTGGATCAGTTTTGCGGAGAACGCTGCCCTTCTGCTGTACTTCAATTTGGGTGTATTGTACTATCTCGGCCGCATGGGTTCCGCCATCCGCAAAGGCACTTCTTCCGGCAAAAAATACACCCGGATCCTGATCCCTTCGTTTATCTTTATCATCTTCGCGGATATCTTCTTCATTATCATCTCTCTCTTCGAAGGCGGTCTGTTCCGCGGCTGGCTTGCAAGAAAACCATTTGAAAGAAATCGAGTAGGAGGAACTAAGTAAAGGTTCCTCCTTTACTTAGCCCCGACCTCTCACACCACCGTACGTACCGTTCGGTATACGG
>CADBPK010000301.1 GCA_902796465.1 uncultured Erysipelotrichaceae bacterium
CAGTACAGGTCAGGATGCTTCAGATCCGGATCATCCAGGATCGCCAGCATATACGCGACACCGTAGCCGTCATCCGCACCAAGTGTGGTGCCTCTTGCCTTCAGCCATCCGTCTTCTGTATACAGGTCTAGCGGATCCTTTTCAAAGTCATGTTCCACATCCTTGTTCTTTTCACAGACCATATCCATGTGCGCCTGCAGCATCACCGGTTCATGATCTTCATACCCTTCAGACGCCGGTTTATGCACGATCACATTCAGGATGTCATCCTGCACATAATCAAAACCGTGCTTTTCCGCAAATGAAGCCACATAGTCACTGATGCCCCGTTCATTTCCCGATCCTCTCGGGATCATGGAGATCTCATTGAAATAAAAGCAGTGTTTTTTAGACAGATCAAAATCCATACGTATTCCCCTTTCTCAAAATGAGATGCGTACTGCATCTCATTCTGTCTGATTCAAAATAAATTTTTCAATGACTTCCGCCACAGCGCCGTGGTCGCAGTCTCTTTCGGTAATATAATCACATTCCGGCTTCATGCTTTCGACGGTATTGGCTACGCCTACGCCGAGTCCGGCTGCCTTGATCATGGCAAGATCGTTGTAGTTGTCGCCGATAGCGATCGTATCCTTGTGGTCGATCCCCAGCAGATCCGCCAGTCTGAGCAGTCCGGCGCCTTTATTGACGCCTTCCTTGTTGAATTCCAGATAACGGTTGGAGGAATAGCTGACATCCATGTTCCAGGTAATATCCGTCAGTTCCGCCGCGATGGAGCGCAGATATGCATTATCCGTATTTTCATACAGGCATTTGACGATTTCCGTATCCTTCAGGAAATCGATGTTGTCATCAAAGATCTCCGTAAACGGCTGCCGGTTGTCCAGATAGGCGACTTCGTCGTCGTTGATGTTGTATACATACACGGTGTCTTTTGTGTAGACGTGCATGCAGACATCATATTTCAGACCTCTTTTGTACAGCTCAGATGCCTGTTCAAATGTGATCCCTTCAAAATGCAGCAGACGATGTCCCTTGTTTTCGGTAATGGCGCCGCCGTTGAATGAAATCACATACTGTCCTTCCTGGTCATACTGACCAAGTTCCTTCAGCGTTCCTTCTGCGGTAAAAAACGGGCGGCCTGTAGCGCAGACAAAATACACACCGAGATCCTTGAGCTTTTTGATCGCTTCAATGTTCTCCTTGCATACAGTCCTGTCTTTCTGGATCAGTGTTTCATCCAGGTCACTCGCGATGAGTCTGTACATAAATTTTCCTTTCTGTCTTATTTATTATTTACCGAGCGCATTCCTTCCCGCATCGCATCCAGAATACCCATGCGGATCATGGTTGAGCTTGCACCGTAACAGATATGATAGCCTGCCCTGGTCTCATAGATACGATAGGAACCGAGATGCTTCAGCCGGTCGATATTGACTTTGGAGGAATCATATACACCGATGGTCAGCGAACTGATTCCGGAATGGATCATCTTGATGTTTTCCACACCGCCGACTGCGCGCAGCGTACCGTTGACCATCCTTGTCTTGGCATCCGTATGGAACAGGTCAAGTGCCATATGTTTGAAGTACAGCCTGGTCAGCAGGAAGTACAGCACAAAGGATATGACGCCGGTGACACCGACGACGATCAGCGTTTTCTGCAGACCGGGATTGCTGGCATAGGAAATAAATTCAGGAAGGGTTCCCGGCATCGCTGTGATAATGGAAGTATCCGTGTAATGATAACCGAGGAACGCGTTCATGGAATACAGGACCGCATACAGCACGCCTGTATAAAGGATATGGATAAAGAACAGCAGCGGACAGAGGAATAAAAGAAGCAGTTCCAGCGGCAGGAGCGTACCGAACAGGATCGATACGATCACCGCGATCAGACACAGGAAAAATGTCTTTCTTCTTTCCATTTTATCCGTTGTCAGTGACAACATAGCCCAGATCATGCCCGGCACCGCAAAGATATTCAAAACATAATACGGCGTGATGAACTTGCCGGCTGTACCGGTCAGGGCTGATGCACCCAGCTGGGCAGTCCAGATATTGACATCACCGGTAATGCTGGCACCGGCCACGTTGACCCAGGAACCGCCGCTGATGCCGTACCAGAACGGCTGACGGATCCATGTTCCGAGGTTGAATACACTCAGGAAACGGTCAAGCATGCCGTAGATCGTCAGATTGATCGGATTGGTCGTATCCGCCACGATGAAATTCAGGATCTTGTCATTGTAGTTGATAAACACAGGCCAGATATAGGCGATCACAATACCGGCAAGGACACACAGGAACATTGTCCGGATCGTGCATGATACTTCTTTTGAAATGAAGGAAAAGAATCCGTATTCATTTTTATTTCTTGCCCCGCGGTATGCCCACAAGGTCATAGCAGCCACGATCAGCGCGCCGATGAGACCTGTCTGAAGCGGGTAGTGCGTCGCGTTGGAAAGCGCCCCGACATAGGAATGGCTGACATTCAGTCCCAGAATGGAGCTGTATGCCGTTGTCGGCAGGTTCGTACTGGTGAAATACATGGTCGTAATGAGGAACATGATATATCCCAGAAATGCCGAGAAGATCGTTGCGGCACTGCCGCCTCTTCTCATTGCCAGCCTCATCATGAACAGGATCGGGAAGTTTACGATAATAAACTGTCCCGTTTTCAGCATCAGTTCCGCCAGTGAAAGCAGGAACTGATTATTGACTGAACTCGCAATACCGAGTGCAGGTGACGTTACCGTCATCCCGATGCCGGTCAGGATCGTTCCCAGAAATACCAGTCCCAGCGGATATTTTAATATTTCATATATCGAATGCCAGTTGCGCATGAATGAACCTCTTTTCGTTCTAATATTGTAACAAATCTAGAATAAGCTTTGTAGTTTTTTCAGATAGGATACCTTTCTCCCCTGCAGCATACGTACCCGTGTGCACTCACAGACATGTATGCGCACTTCCCCGATCTCACAGATCGGATAGGCGTCCGCGTCCACACCCAGCACAGCGCCGCGGAAATTTGATGCTTTCAATGTGATCCTGGAATCGCCCTTCAGCACAAACGGCGCATCCAGGGAACGGCATTTGCTGTGATGGATGCCGGCGATCTCCGTGATCTGGATCAGGTCCAGCCCGTCCTGGATAACAGCCCCGCCGAGGGAACGGTTATACGCCGTACTGCCCAGCTGCGTACAGATGCACAGACCCGTGCCGCGGAATTTTTCGAAGTACTCATCATTGATCAGGATATCGACTTCCTGTGAGCGGGCAGCGTTCTCGATCCGGATCTCGTTGATGGCATAGAAAGTCTGATCTCCTGCCTCGCATGTCAGGAGAGGGTAATACACTTCCTTCCATTTTTTTTGCAGGAAGACATCCATGAACGCCTCAAAATCACGGTCTTCAAAATCGGTATAGAAACCAAGGGTACCCGTATGAATACCGTAGAAACGCACATCGTCCAGCTGATCGATATACTGATGCACCGCATAGATAAACGTGCCGTCACCGCCGATGACGAATACCGTATCCGGATTCTTTTCATCTTCCGCATACGCAGCCGGATCCAGCCGCTTCCTGATCTCTTCACGGATGCCGAATGAAACATCATCCGGTCTCGTTACAAATGCATACTTTTCCATATCCTTCACCGCTTTTCCGTATTTTTCTGTATGAACCGTTCCAGTTCCGAACCGGTCCAGATCTCACACGCCCTCGCAAATACCGCCTGGTCTTCCGAGATGGCTTTGGAGCGCTGATAGACCGGATCATTCTCATATTCCGGATTGTTGTATTCCGCAAAACCCTGTACGGCATCCGCATATTCCTTTACATTCAGGTCCGTACCGGCATTTTTCAGATGTTCGATCAGTACCGGTTCCCTGTCCTTCATGGCATCGCTGCCGGTCGTGACAAGGGTAAAATGTTCGGGATACATGCCCATATCCGCCAGATGGATCATAGCATCGTCGATAAACGGATAGAACGCGATCATCCCGCAAAGACGAAATCCCTTCTCCTTCAGATAGGCAGCTGCCCCGATCTGCAGATACGCGCCGGCCGAGAAACCGACAAAGGAGAATTTCTCTGCATCGATCCCGAATTCCGATGCATGGACCGCAAAATACAATACGGTATCCCGTATTTCCTCCTGTTGCCACGGAAACTGTTCCACATCCATTGTCGTGTAGTTGATATTGACGATCAGTGAATCCCACCGGTCAGCCATACGGGCACAGTACGAATCCAGCTGGTCGGCATCGCCGTCCATGAACGAACCGCCGTGCGCAACGAATACTGCCGGCATGCCTTCCGTTTCCCGGGAAGGCTGGTACAGATTGACGGTTACGCCCTTCTTACCGTCACGCGGGACAACGATCCTTTTCCCGATCCTGTCCCCGTCGCTTTTCCGGAGTTTTTCACGCGCCGTTTTGATCCTGCCTGCCAGTCTTTTATCAAAACCGCCGGTTATACGGTTGTATACGTAAAAAGCCAGAAAGATCAGAATCAGAATACCGATTGCATTGATCAGAAAGTTTCCCATTGTCTTTCCTCCGTACTGACAGAAGAATTGTATCAAAAAACGCGCATATTGACGAATCTGTACGAAAAAAAAGCTGTATGCCTTCTTTAAGATGCATACAGCTTTCTGCTTATTTGATTCAGATGCACATGCTGAAGAAGTCGATGATCTGATCTTCCACTTCGCCCCTGATATCCGCATAATTGTGGATCTCATGGCGATAGCCGCTGAACAGCCTGGTCGTCACATCATGTCCTGTATCGATCAGCCAGTTGGATGTCTGATAAACACCGGTTCCGTACTGTCCGACCGGGTCCTGGTCACCTGCGATATTGAATATCGGCAGATATTCCGGAACCTTTTCCGCCCATTGCTTTCCTGTAATATCCTGCATCATCTGCATGAAATACAGCCAGGAACGGTTGGATACAGGTTTCGTAAAGGCATCAAACGGGTCATCCGCGTGATCCTGCTGGACATACGGATCCTCGCAGATCCATTCATTTCCGAGTTTCGAACCTTCCTCACACCTGTCAAACATCCATCCCATGACTTTCTCTCCGATCGAAGGATCGGATTCTGTTCCTTTTCCCTCTTCAACAAGTCTGCGGATCATCGCGGTGCTTTCATCCAGATCCGGCCATACGCCTGTTGTGCCGCAGAGCGTTACGCCGTCCAGGTCACTTCCGTATTTTGCCATATACTCTCTGGCAATAAAGGAGCCCATGCTGTGTCCGAACATAAAGTACGGTTCATCGGGAAACATCTTTTCCGTTATGTCATGGAGTTTCTTTTCGTCTTCCATCATCGTGGTGAAGCCTTTGTCTCCCCAGTCGCCCCAGCAGTCATTTTCGACAGCTGTCTTCCCATGACCGACATGGTCATCCGCTGCGACGATAAAGCCTGCTTCCATAAAGGAAGTGATCATATGAAGATATCTGCGGGAATGTTCGCCGAAACCATGTACCAGCTGGATAATGCCTTCCGGCTCACAGGCCGGAACATAGATCCAGCCATGGACCTGGTCTCTTTCGTTGAAGGATAAAAACTTAACTTCATGAAGCATAAATGATTTCTCACTTTCCTGCCCTGATACAGGCATCTTCTGTTTTCATGATAACAGATATCCGATCAGCGACCGAAAAGATCCGCCAGCGGCTTAACCACTTTTGCAAAATCCTGTACTGCCTGATTCAGTGTTTTGAAATCAATGGCCTGGATTTCTGACAAAGTCGTTTTTGCGTCAGACACCAATGTATCGATTTCCGCCAGTGTTGCATTGAGATTATTCATGACTGCGATCGTACGGCTGGCTATGATCACCATCAGCACACAGAGCAGGACAACCGCAAAGATCAGTGCAATGATCAGGTTATTCTTTGTTGCGACGTTTTTCATGACATACCTTCTTTCTGCAGGAAAGACCGGTTTCCCGGTCCTGAATCCTAGCTGATCTTTGTGCCGGGTTCGAGCCCGTTGACTTCAACGACAGCGATGGAACTGCTGTCTTTTCCCGCCAGCAGCATTCCCTCGGATTTCTCACCGCGGATCACTGCCGGTTCCAGGTTGGTGATGACGACGATATGCTTGCCGATCATCTGACCCGGTGTGTAGCTCTGTGCCAGACCGGAAACGATCTGACGGACATCTTCATTTCCCAGATCCACTTTCAGCAGGAAGAGCTTGTCCGCATTCGGATGACGCTCGCATTTGAGCACCTTTCCTACCTTCAGCTCGACTTTCGCAAAATCATCCATGGAGATCACCGGCTTTGGTTCCGGTTTTTCTTCTTTCTTCGTTTCCGCTTTCTTCTCAGCCTTTTCCGCGGCTTTCTTTTCCGCTTCCAGCTTTGCTTCGATCTCTTTCGGATCGATGCGGCGGAACAGGATCTCCGGCTTGTCCGTGATCCTGATATCTGTCTCCAGCTGTCCGAATTCATTCAGGGAATCAAAATCCCTGCGGTTAGTATTGAGCTGGTTGAGGATCTTTTCGCTTGTTTCCGGCAGATACGGATACAGCAGGACAGCGCCGATACGGACGCATTCCAGCAGGTTGTAGAGAACCGTTGCCAGTCTGCCGATCTGTTCCGGATCCTTGGCCAGGAGCCACGGTGTGTTTTCATCGATGTATTTGTTGCAGCGGGAGAAGAGATCGAGAATATCCTGGATGGAATCCGCCACACGCAGTTCATCCATCTTTTCATCAATGTCCTTGACCGTCTTCATTGCCGTAGCGATCAGGTCCGCGTCGCTTTCGCCTTCCACTTTCGGATTGGCAACGATGCCGTTGAAATATCTGTTCTGCATGGACAGCGTACGGTTGACCAGGTTTCCGAGGTTGTTTGCCAGATCGCTGTTGATCCTTTCGATCATCAGGTCATAGGTCACATGACCGTCCTGCGCAAACGGCATCTCGTGCATCATGATATAGCGCACTGCGTCCCTGCCGAACAGGTTGACGAGATCGTCCGCATAGATCACGTTGCCGGTGGATTTGGACATCTTGGAGTCCCCGACCAGCAGCCACGGATGACCGAATACCTGCTTCGGAAGCGGCTCACCGAGCGACATTAACATGATCGGCCAGTAGATGGTGTCGAAACGTACGATATCTTTTCCGATCAGATGCAGATCTGCCGGCCAGTATTTCTTATAAAGGTCGTCGCTGTTGCCGTCCGCGTCATATCCGAGACCGGTAATATAGTTGGACAGCGCGTCGATCCATACATATACGACATGATCCGGATCAAAATCGACCGGGATGCCCCATTTAAAGGAAGTCCTGGATACACAGAGATCCTGCAGACCCGGCTTCAGGAAGTTGTTGAGCATTTCGTTCTTCCGGCTTTCCGGCTGGATAAATTCCGGATGTGTTTCAATATACTCGATCAGCTGATCCGCATATTTTGACATTCTGAAGAAATACGCTTCTTCCTCCATTGGTTTTACATCATGTCCGCAGACCGGGCATTTGCCGTCTTCCGTCAGCTGGCTCTTCGTATAGAATGCCTCACACTCCTGACAGTACAGACCTTCATATTTGCCCTTGTAGATATCTCCCTTGTCATACATCTTCCGGAAGATCTTCTGGATCTGCCGTTCATGATATTCATCCGTCGTCCGGATAAACTTGTCATAGGAAATATTCATGACGTCAAACTGTTCCCGGATGATCCCGGCAACCTGGTCTACGAATTCCTTCGGGGAAAGTCCGGCTGCGTTTGCCTTTTCTTCTACCTTCTGTCCATGCTCATCCGTACCGGTCTGGAAACGGACATCATATCCGCTTTCTCTCTTGTACCGGGCGATCGCATCCGCCAGAACGATCTCGTAAACATTGCCGATATGCGGCTTTCCGGATGTATAGGCAATCGCCGTAGTAATGTAATAAGGTCCTTTATTTTCCATGAATACACCTCCAAAAATAAAACGTCCTGCGAAAGGACGTATTTCACGCGGTACCACCTTTATCTTGCCTGTCAGATGAGACAGGCCTCTCAATTCCGCTGTAACGGGCTCTCCCGGGACATACTACATATCACATATCCGGCTCCGGGGCCATCTTCTTCTGAACGCAGAATATAAACTCGCACCAACCGTTTACTCTCTGGATTCCCGTATCAGATTACTCTTCCCTTCACAGCCTGTGAATCAATTATAAACAACATCGGTTCTTTTGCAAAGTTTTTCCTGTCTTTTCTGCGGACGCCCTGCAGCGATCTGCCGTGCACGCCTCTCTTATATAAGGTAATATAATTATATGATCCGTTTTCAGTATCTTTACATTCCCGCCCAGGATACCGGTCTGATGCGCAGTTCCATTCATCCGGAACGGCTTTCCCGCATCGATTCCCTGCGCCATCCGTCCCGTCAGAAAGAATCCCTGACGGCCCAGTTTCTGCTGGAAAAGATGATGCGCGAAGAAGGCATCGATCCGCTTTCCGTTCATTACGCTTACAATCCGAACGGAAAACCGCTCTGGGATCTGCCCGGCATCCATTTCAGCCTCAGCCATTCCGGGGAGTACGCCGCCGCCGTCCTCAGCAGTACGCAGGTCGGAACAGACATCCAGATACACCGTTCTGTTTCACCGGGTGTCATCCGCCGGATATGCACACAGAAGGAAACCGAATGGCTCGAAGCGGATCCGGCACATCGGTTTACCGACCTTTTCGCATGCAAGGAAGCGTGGATCAAATGCATGGGAACAGGGCTTTCAAACATGAAAGATTTAGAAGTTATTTTCGCAGATAATGAAACAATTTGCAGTGCACAAAATGTAAAATTATTCATTCCAGAGAAACCTGCAGGCTATTCTGCGGCTGTCTGCACACTGAAAAATCGTTAAAAAACCCTGTATTTTAGTGTGTTTTCTCTTGTTTTCTCATTATGACAATGGTATTGTAAAACAGTATTCTAATTTATAGGGTATATATAGAATAGGAGATTCAAATAAAATGGCAACAGGCAAGGTTAAGTGGTTTAACGCAGAAAAAGGCTACGGATTCATCACAACTGATGAAGGGAAAGATGTATTTGTTCACTATTCTGCTATTCAAGGGGAAGGCTTCAAAACTCTTGACGAAGGTCAGTCCGTCACATTTGACATCATCGAAAGTGACCGCGGCCCACAGGCTTCAAACGTCACAAAGCTCTGATCATAAGAACTCCATGGCGCACACAAAGAGCACAGATATGCTCTTTTTTATGAAAAATACGGAGAGGATCCGATGGATCTTCTCCGTTTTGTTCTGATTCAGATCATTCGCAGACAGCACCGCATTCCGGACAGAACCGGCCTGTTACACGGGCGCCGCACTGCGGACAGTATTTTCCGGAAGCCCCGCGGATCTCCTGCAGGTCCTTGTCCTTCGGCCATCCGGTCCGGTAAGCCAGATGCACCGATCTGGTTTCCTGCGGTGCAAGGGTAAGCTCCCATGTAACCATGCCTGTCGTTTCATCCGCTTTTCCGCCGTCTGTCTTCAAAGTTTCCACAACGATCGTCTTATCGCGGGATACCGGGACCTGGTCTGTTACGGATACTTTGATCTCCTCACTCTTCCGGTTGGTTACGATGATCTCATATTCATGCTCGACCGTCTTCTGATTCCTGATCAGTGCGGAAGCGCTCTTCTTTCGCAGTTCTTTTCGCTGGATCTGCACACGTTCATCCCTGTCCAGGGAGATACGGAACTTTTCTTCTGTCATATCCGGGGAAACGGATACATTGCCTGTAAAGGCGTCATTCAGATATACCCCGGCAGTTCCGGCGATCATGACCGGCAGATCTTCCGTTTTGATCTCAGCACAGAGATAAGCGTGGTTTTCCTTCTTCGGCACAGCGATCAGCTGATATTCCGCCGGGATCCGGAATGTCTGCAGATCCGCGATCGTCCCTTCATCTCCGGTGAAAATATCACGCGCTTCGCTGAGGGCATATTCCGTCATCGTTTCATTATCATTGACTTCCGCTTCCGGTGTTTCGATCCGCTTGAAGGATACCGTCTCTTCAACCGCGGTATCTTCCATCGCCATCATCGATCCCGCCATCTGCATACCCATCATCATAGGCGCATTCATTGTCCTTGCCTTGATTTCCGGGCGGATCTCCAGATATACCGAGGACAATTCCGGCAGGCTGTTGGAAACAGACGGATTGCCGGTATACAGGGAAACCGAAACATTCTTCCAGTCCTCCCCGGTCGTCTGGGTGATCTGTGCCCGCAGACGGAATTCAATATCCTCACCCTTTCCGGCCGTATGGATCTCATACACCGGGTTCCAGTAAGCCGCATTGTCATAATACTGTACGGCAAACGGGTATGTGCCCGCTTCGGAAGCGTACAGGTCAGCCTCAATCAGAGGCTTTCTCTCTTCTTCAAGCGCCTTGTTCAGATCTTTCTGCAGGGCTTTTTTCTCCCGTTCCAGATCCATGATCCTCTTTGTGATCGTCATGATCCTTTCCGGCAGCTTTTCAATATAGGATTCCACGTTGGTGATATCTGCTTTTGCCTTTCCGCCGAACGTGCCGTTTTCCTTCCAAAGGCGGATCTGGTCCTCCAGGACTTCCTTTTCCCGATCGATCAGCGTGATCTTTTCAGCCAGCTTTTCCGACGGTTTTTCCTCATCCCCGTACTCTACTGCCGGATTGATCACCCGGATGTTGTTTCCGGTAACCTTTTCCGGGAAAAACAGCTTCAGGGAATCAAAGTCCGCATATTCGCTCATGCCGGCGATCTGTACCCTTGTCCTGCCTTCCGGCAGGGAAACACTTCCCTTACGTTCCGCGGCCGCACCTCTCCGGTAGACCTGAACTGATTTCATTTCCGTATTCATTTTCACCATGATAATTACCTCTCTATCATTTTCAGATCAGATACAGCAGTGTGCCGATCAGCGCTGTGGAAAAGATGATCGTGATCGGTCCTGCCTTAAACTTCCGTATTGCAATGAGCGATCCGGCAAACAGCAGCACTTCGATCCACCGGATCTCCTGTATTTCAGCGATCTTTGCCGTGCCGAACATGCCCAGCATCCAGATGGTCACACCGGCAGAGGCGATCAGGGCCACGACGGCCGGGCGCAGTTCTGCCAGAACACTTTTGACAATGCCGAGATTCCGGTATTTCGTATAGAAATATGCCAGCGTCAGCACGATGATCAGCGAAGGCATCACGCTCCCGAGGGAACAGACAATGGCGCCGGGAAATCCGGCCATCTTCTGGCCGACGAAAGTAGCGCTGTTGATAATGATCGGTCCGGGCGTCATTTCCGCGATCGTGGTAAGATCCGCGTATTCCGCCATGGTCAGCCATCCTTTGCCCTCCACGACAAGCGACTGGATCAGCGGCATGGCCGCATAACCGCCCCCGAAGGCAAACAAACCGATCTGGAAATAAACGATAAACAATTCGATCAGGATCATTTCTGCACCTCCGCGCTGCCGTTTTTCATATACAGTGCTATACCCAGCGCAATAAACAGCAGGATGATCGTGACCGAAGAGATCTTAAACACCCATGCGGCGATAAACGCGCATAACATCAGAATCACATTCATCACATTCTTTGAGCGGATCACATTGCCGGCCAGTCCGATCACCACATCGGCGATGATCGCTGCTACGCCTGCCCGCATGACCCGCAGTGCTGTCTGCACGATCATGCTGGACGCGAAGGCGTCATAGATCATGCATACGATGCTGATGATCACGATCGGCGGTATCACCATTGCCAGAACAGATGTCAGTGCTCCCGATATCCCCTTGATCCGGTATCCGAAGATGACTGCGCTGTTTACGCCGAGAGGGCCTGGCGCAGACTGGGCGATCGCCGTCATATCCAGCACTTCATCATCGGTGACCCAGTGCAGCTCATCGCAGAATTTTTTACGCATCATACTGATGATCACAAACCCGCCCCCGAACGTGAAGGCCGATATGGTGATCATGGAAAAAAAGAGTGTCAATAAACTGATTTGAGACTTGTTGTTCATACTGCCTATATTATAACAAACCCCGGCTGTGAAAATGTTTTCATTAATAATGATACAGTTTTCATCTTATTTATGGCATAATAGCCACAAGAAGGTATAACAACATGGAACGGATTGTAATCAAAGTTGGCACATCAACCGTATGCCACAAAAACGGAGCACCCGATCTGCGTCAGATCGATGCCCTGTGCAGGGTCATTGCGGATCTGAAAAATGAAAACTATGAGATCGTACTTGTCACCTCCGGCGCCATCGGTGTCGGAACCAATAAAATGGGTCTGAAAAAACGCCCGAAAAGCATGGCCGGCAGACAGGCTGCCGCATCCATCGGACAATGTGAACTCATGTCCATCTATGACCGGTTCCTGCTCAGCTACGGCTGTCTGAGCGGGCAGATCCTCCTGACAAAAGGCATTACGGAAGACAAAAACGGCCGGAAAAACGTAATCGCCACATTTGAAGCATTACTGAAAAGACACGCCGTTCCTATCGTGAACGAAAATGACTCCGTCGCAACGGAAGAGATCGTATACGGCGACAACGATACCCTCTCGGCAGTGGTAGCCGGTTTCGTCAAAGCCGATCTCCTGGTCATCCTTTCCGACATTGACGGATTATATGACAAAGATCCCTCCATCGATCCCCATGCCCAGCTGATCCCCTTGGTAAAGGATATTTCCAAGCTGAATATCAAGGCGACCGAATCCAAATCAGAGCACGGGACCGGCGGCATGATCACCAAACTGCACGCGGCGGAGATCGCCGGCGCAAACGGCATCAATACATTCCTGGCATCCGGGAAAAATCCCGCGATTCTGTACAGCATTATGGAAAACAGCGCTACAGGCACACTGTTCGTAGCCGGAGGAAACCAATGAAGACAATTGAACTCGCCGCACTGGCAAAAACCGCATCCCGCTCCGTCCGCTTACTGGAAAACGACGTACGGAATTCCATTCTGAATACATTCGCAGAAAACCTCCTGGGCGAGCAGGAAGCCATCCTCGCTGCCAACGAAAAGGATATCGCCGCGGCACAGGCTGACGGGAGGACAGCCGCATTCCTGGACCGCCTCAGGTTGACCTCCGACCGGATCGCCGGTATGGCCCAGGGCGTGCGTGAGATCGCCGCCATGGACGACCCGCTCGGCCGTGTCCTCGAGGAAAAGGTGATCAAATCCGGCCTGAAACTGAAAAAGAAGACCGTACCGATGGGCGTCATCGGCATCATCTTTGAATCCAGACCGAATGTTACGTCTGACTGCGCTGCTCTCTGCCTGAAGGCAGGCAGCGCCTGCATCCTCAAGGGCGGAAAGGAATCACTGCAGTCATGCCTCGCCATTACGGAAGCGATGCACAAAGCCATGCGGAAATACGGCCTTGACGAAAACGCACTTGTCCTTCTCGAAAATCCGAGCCGCGAAGAAACAAATGCCCTCATGGCATGCCGTGAGTATGTGGATCTCCTGATCCCCAGAGGCAGCAGCCGCCTGATCAACGCAGTCGTCAGCCAGGCGAAAGTACCTGTCATCGAGACCGGGGCAGGCATCTGCCACACATTCGTGGATGAAAGCGCCGACCTGGAAATGGCAGACAGGATCGTTTTCAACGCCAAATGTTCCAGACCGAGCGTCTGCAACGCCATGGAAACACTGCTCGTACATGAAAAGATCGCAGAAAAATTCCTGCCCATCTGTGCAGCTTCCTTAAAAGAAAAGAACGTCATCATGCACGGTGACGAAGCAAGCAGGAAGATCCTTCCGGATATCCTCGCGGCTGATGATACCAATTACGCAACGGAATACAATGATTTTGAGATGAACGTCAAAGTCGTAAAAGATGTTAAAGAAGCCATCGATCATATCGAAACTTTCGGCACACACCACAGCGACTGCATCGTGACCGAAAACGCGGAAATCGTCCTCGCCTTCTTCAATGGTGTGGACAGTGCCTGTGTATACCATAACGCTTCGACACGATTCACCGACGGCGGTGAATTCGGCATAGGCGCGGAGATCGGCATCAGCACCCAGAAACTCCATGCCAGAGGTCCGATGGGTCTGAATGAACTGACAACACATGCTTATTATCTGGAAGGAAACGGTGAGATCAGATGAGTGAGAAAACATATAAACTGGGATTTATCGGATGCGGCCATATGGGTCTTGCGATCGCCCGCGGCGCCAAGCACAAGGACTTCCTGTCCGCTTCCGAAATGTGCGTATATGATCCGAGCGAGCGTATACAGGAAGAATGCCGTAAGGAAGGCTTTGCCATTCTGAACGCTGAAAAGGAAGTCTGCGAATCCGCACATATCGTCCTGCTTGCGGTAACGCCGCAGATCTGTGACAGCGTACTGGAAAACATGAAAGGCTCCGATATCGATATCCTCCTGTCCATCGTAACCGGCGTATCCATTCATCACCTCCAGGAAGTTCTCGGACCTGTACCGGTCATCCGGGCTATGCCCAACACGCCGCTGCAGATCTCCCTCGGCTCCACGGCCGTATGCCGCTCAGACAACTGTCCGGATGAAGCCTATGACTTTGTGAACAGCCTGTTCAGCGCAATGGGTGTTGTCAGGGAAATACCGGAAAACCAGCTGAATGAGATGGTCTGCGTACACGGCAGTATCCCGGCATATGTGTACTATCTGGCCGAATGCATCCTGAATGACATGAAGGAAAGAGGCATCAACGAAGCAGATGCCAGGGATATGCTTGTCCAGACATTCATCGGTTCCGGCGGGCTGATGCAGGCAAATCCCGACAAACCGCTCCAGATATTCATCGATGAAGTCTGTTCCAAAGGCGGAACAACGATCGAAGCCATCACGGAACTCAGGAACCGTGACCTGCCCGGCATCATTCACGACGCCAACGAAAAATGTATTAACCGGGCGAAAGAACTGGGTAAATAAGAATCGAGTAGGAGGAACTAAGTAAAGGTTCCTCCTTTACTTAGCCCCGACCTCTCACACCACCGTACGTACCGTTCGGTATACGG
>CADBPK010000302.1 GCA_902796465.1 uncultured Erysipelotrichaceae bacterium
ATCGGGCCGGGCGTCAGTCCCGGATATTTGTATGTGTTGTAGGGACTGTCGAAATCCGGGTTCGTTTCACATGCCATCCAGTGATCTTTTTCCTTATCGAAGTCGATCGCATAGCAGACGGTGGAACTGGACTGCAGCGCCATGTTGATCTTCATCCTGTTGTAGAAGACGCTGGCAACGTGTTCCATGTCTTCCATGGATGAACGGCCTGCCTCATGCTGGACGATGCTTGCCAGTGTATAGAACTGGTGGATCGAAAGATCACTTTCAGCGATTTCGTCGGCATACTGGTTATAAACGATCAGTGACTGATCGAGTATTCTCTTTGTGACTTCTTCAGCACTCGTTTCGCGGAAGAACTGATAGGTATCCGGTGCAAGGTATCCTTCCATATAGATTCGGATGTTTTCATTGAACATCTCTTCTGTCAGAAACGGATAGGATTCCATCATGGAACGGATGTATTTCTCATCATTCCAGAGAGCGAGAAGATCTTCTTCCTTAACAGTGGTCTCTGCAGCGATCTTCTTGGCGGCATCCTTTGCCCAGTCGCCTTCCGTGATCGTGACATTGACGGTATCCTGGTTCGCTGCCAGTTCGTCATTCAGGTATGTGAAGATCTTGTTTACATCCCATCCCTTGTCCAGAGTGAAGTCACCGGCTTTGATATTGTTGAGATGATGGAAGCGCGCATAGTAGAAAGCCATCTTGGAATTCCGTATGATCCCCTGTTCTTCCAGGTCGGTGCATACTTCCCGCAGGGAAGCACCGGATTCAACGGTAAAGGCAACCGGCTCGCTGTTGGGCTGGACGCTCTTCAGGCTCTCGTTGTAATGCCAGTAAGCTGCACCGAGGGTACCCGCCAGCACAAGGATCAGAAAGAGCACGATTTTATAGAGAAATGAAGATTTTTTCTTTCTATTCGTTTTCATTGTCTTCTCCTTCATTCTGGAATGCACCGAGCACTTCGGCGCACATTTCCCATTCTTCTTCAGAGATTTCATTCATCTCGCCGTCATCGTCATAGGAATACGCAAAAACGTTTCCTTCCAGATCTGCGGGATCCGTGAACAGAACATATTTCTTATTACGCGAATCATCCTCGAATGTCAGTATGATCTCAACTTCTCTTTCCGCTCCGGTATCATCGATAATCATCATACGGTTATCTTCAAACATAAACTTCACCTCATAACAAAAGGCGATAAACGCCTTATTTTGAATCCAGATAACTTTGCAAGATTCCTACAGCCGCAACCTGATCAATTACTTTTTTACGTTTTTTGCGGGAAACATCAGCGGATATGAGAAGCTTCTCCGCGGCCACCGTAGTAAGCCTCTCATCCCAGGTGATCACTTCGATTCCGAAGCGGTCACGCATCTCATCCGCAAATTCAAGAGAGATCTCGCCGCGTATGCCGATATCACCGTTCATGTGCTTCGGCAGACCGATGACAACCGCATCCGGTTTTTCCTGTTCTATGATCTCGCCGACACGCTGAATACACGCTTCGTAGTCATCTTCTTCGAAGCGGATCGTTTCGTAGGTTCTGGCGACCATCCCCATCGGATCGCTGATCGCTACGCCGCATGTCACACTGCCGAGATCCAGGCCCAGTACTCTCATTTATTTCTTTTCCTCTAAGTAAAAACGTACCAGTTCTTCAATGATCTCATGCCGCTCAACAGACTGAATAATGCTGCGGGCATTATTATGACTGGAAATGTATGCAGGATCATTGGAGATCAGATAGCCGGAAAGCTGATTGATCGGATTGTACCCTCTTTCTTTCAGCGCTCTTTCAACATGCCTGAGAACTTCATGAATATTCTCTCTTCTGATCTCTTCCGCATTAAAACTGACGGTTACTGGATTTGTATTATCATGGAAAGACATAATAACACCCCCTTTTAGAATATTTTATTCCAAACATGCTGAAAAGTACACAGAGAATCGGGACAATCAGGCTTTCAGAATGCACTCTTTCAGCAGTGCGATGGCTTCGTCGATCTTGCCTGCGTCTTTTCCGCCGGCCTGTGCCATATCCGGACGTCCGCCGCCGTTTCCGCCGGCCAGCTGAGCCGCTTTTTTGACGAGGTCGCCGGCTTTCAGACCCTTGGCGATGGCAGCCTTGGAACTTGCAGCAACGAATGTTACTTTGCCGTCTTTTTCGTTGGCAAGGAATACGAAGCCGTTTTCCATACGGTTGCGCATATTTTCCGCGAATGCTTTCAGTCCGCCGTTGTCACGGTCTCTGAATTTCAGGAACAGACACTGGATCCCGTTGATCTCTTCCTTTTTCGCCAGCATGCTTTCTGCTTCTGCGAGCATTGCCTTCTGCTTGCTGAGTTCGTTTTCTTTTCTGAGATCTGCCATTTCGGTCTGGAGCTGGGCGATCTTTTCCTCAAGTGCTTCTGGCGTCTGTGCCTTGATCTTGCGGCACGCGTTTTTCAGCAGTTCCTCTTCATGCTTGAATGCCTTATATGCTTCTTTACGGGTGACGCTTGTAATACGTCTGATGCCGGAACCGATGGATTCCTCGGAAACGATCTTGAATGTACCGAGGTTGCCGGTATGGCTGACATGTGTGCCGCCGCAGAATTCCTTGGAGAATTCACCCATGGAAACAACGCGTACACTGTCTCCGTATTTTTCATCGAACAGCGCGATCGCACCGGTCTTCTTCGCCTCTTCCACCGGCAGAACTTCGGTGGTGACCTTCACATCCGCCTCGATCATCTC
>CADBPK010000303.1 GCA_902796465.1 uncultured Erysipelotrichaceae bacterium
ACACAAGATGTACTGGAACAGAGAATTGCCGCGCTTGAAGGCGGAAGTGCTGCCCTGGCGGTCGCATCCGGTGCTGCGGCGATCACATATACGATCGAAGCACTCGCCGCAAACGGCGGACATATCGTTGCCCAGAAGACCATCTACGGCGGAAGCTTCAACCTGCTTTCCCATACCCTTCCCCAGTACGGCATCGAGACCACATTCGTGGATGCACATAACCTGGAGGAACTGGAAGGCGCAATTAAAGAGAATACCCGTGCTGTTTATCTGGAAACGCTCGGAAATCCGAACAGCGACATACCGGATATCGACGCAGCCGCGGAGATCGCGCATAAATACGGGATCCCGCTCGTCATTGACAATACATTCGGCACACCGTACCTGATCCGTCCGATCGAACACGGAGCGGATATCGTTGTCCATTCTGCCACAAAGTTCATCGGCGGCCACGGCACATCCCTCGGCGGCATTATCGTTGAATCCGGAAAATTCAACTGGAAAGCCAGCGGAAAATATCCGAATATTGCGGATCCGAACCCAAGCTACCATGGTGTTTCCTTCTACGACGCAGTCGGTCCGGCAGCGTTCGTGACATATATCCGTGCCATCCTGCTGCGCGATACAGGCGCATGTATTTCCCCGTTCAATGCATTCCTGCTTCTGCAGGGGGTGGAAACACTTTCCCTCCGTCTTGAGCGGCATGCGGAAAATACAAAGAAAGTCGTTGAATATCTGAACAGCCACCCGCTGGTAGATAAAGTCAACCATCCTTCTCTTCCTGATCATCCGGATCACGCGCTGTACGAGAGATACTTCCCGGACGGAGGTGCATCCATCTTCACCTTTGAGATCAAAGGAGGAAAAGAGGAAGCCTGGAAGTTCATCGATGCGCTGAAGATCTTCTCCCTGCTGGCAAACGTGGCAGACGTCAAGAGCCTTGTGATCCATCCGGCATCCACAACGCATTCCCAGCTTTCCGAAGAGGAACTGCTGGATCAGGGTATTAAACCAAACACGATCCGTCTCTCCATCGGCACGGAACATATCGATGACATCATCGCAGATCTTGAAAACGGTTTTGCGGAAGCGCAGAAAAAATAAGGAGGATAGAAACATGTCAAAAATCTATAAGGGGACTCTTGGTCTGATCGGAAACACACCGCTCGTTGAAGTGGTAAACATCGAAAAGGAACTTGGCCTGAAAGCATCTGTTCTGGTGAAACTGGAATATCTGAATCCGGCAGGCAGCGTGAAAGACCGAATCGCGAAAGCAATGATCGAAGACGCGGAAGAAAAAGGCCTCCTGAAGGAAGGCTCCGTGATCATCGAACCGACCAGCGGCAACACCGGCATCGGTCTCGCAGCGATCGCAGCCGCCAAAGGTTACCGCATTATCCTCACGATGCCGGAAACTATGAGTGTGGAACGCAGGAATATCCTGAAAGCCTATGGGGCTGAGCTGGTCCTGACAGAAGGCGCAAAAGGAATGAAAGGCGCCATCGCAAAAGCAGAGGAACTGGCAAAAGAGATCCCGGGCGGATTCATCCCCGGACAGTTCGTCAATCCGGCAAATCCGGCTGTGCATAAAGCAACGACCGGTCCTGAAGTCTGGAATGATACGGACGGCAAAGTCGATATCTTCATTGCCGGTGTCGGAACCGGCGGAACCATTACAGGCACAGGTGAATATCTCAAGGAAAAGAACCCGGATGTCCGTGTAATAGCTGTTGAACCGGAAGACTCCCCTGTCCTCTCGGAAGGTCGGTCCGGTGCCCATAAGATCCAGGGAATCGGTGCAGGGTTTGTCCCGGATGTACTGAATACCAAAGTTTACGATGAAGTATATAAAGCATCTTCCGCCGATGCATTCGCGGCCGCGAAGTTCCTGGCAAAGAAAGAAGGAATCTCCGTAGGCATCTCTTCCGGTGCAGCCCTGCACGCAGCCATCGAGCAGGCAAAGAAACCGGAAAATGAAGGAAAAGTTATAGTTGCCCTTCTCCCGGACAGCGGCGACAGATATTATTCCACCGCCCTGTTCCAGAGCGAATAATCATAACCACCAGTAGAACTGGTGGTATCCTCTCGCCCTATAAGGGCACTCTGTTGCGGAGGCCATTCGGCCACCGAGGCCTGA
>CADBPK010000304.1 GCA_902796465.1 uncultured Erysipelotrichaceae bacterium
ATGATCCCCTTCGTATCACCGGCAGGAACGATATCATCGATGATGCGGGACAGGATCCCCGGCAATGCCAGCTCCAGAAATGTACCCGTCGTTTTTATGGCAAAACCGCCTGCCATTGTCCACAGGAACGGTCTTATATAATACCCGAGCGTCTTTTCCGTTTTCATGCTTTTATTGTAACAAAAAAAGTATGCGGATCAGTCCGCATACACTCTTTGTGCGATATAGTTTTCCGCACTCGCCGATGTCTGTTTCAGGAACCGGATGACTTCGGCCGGATAGATTCCGACAGCTGTCTCATTCGTGACCATGACAGCTGAAGCACCCTGCTGGACAGCCCGGAAGATATCAGATACCTCCGCCCTTGTCGGAACGGGACGGTTGACCATGCTTGCCAGCATCTCCGTCACGACCATAAACGGGGTATGTGCCTGGCGGCATTTTCCGGCAATGTATTCCTGGGCAGCCGGCAGGTCCCACAGAGGCATATCGTTTCCCAGATCGCCCCTTGCAATCACGATCATATCGGCTTCGGGAATAATGGAATCCAGGTTGGCCATACCCTGCAGGTTTTCTATTTTGGCAAAGATGCGTATATGACCGCATCCGGCTTTTTCCAATGCGCTTCTGACTTCTTTCAGCTGGCTTCCGTCCGTTACAAACGGCTGCATCAATGCTGTTACGCCATACGTTTCCGCATCCGCGATATTTTCCAGGTCTGTTTCTGTCAGCACCGGTCCGGAGATGTCCTTCCCGACGATCTTGATGCTTTTGCGGCTCCGGATCCTGCCGCCCCGGATAATGACTCCGGCAAAGCTTTCACCGGTTTCCGTGACCAGGGCTTCCACTTTGCCGTCATCAATGAGGACAGTATCCCCTTTTTCCAGCGCTTCCAGAACAATATCCGGGACAGGAATCCCTTCCGCTCCGGCTGCCGTGAAAATGACCGGATCATTTTTCTGATATTCCTGTTCCTTTATTTTCCCGATCCGCAGTTCCGGTCCCTGCATGTCAATCAGAAGTTCTGCTTTTCTGCCTGCCTTTTCTGCCGCAGTATGAAACGCATCCAGCATCCGGCTGCTGTCCTTCAGGCTCCCATGCGAAAGGTTCAGGCGCATGCCGTTCATGCCCATGTGAAACATATTTTCGATCGTTTCCGTATCCGCGCACGCAGGACCGAGTGTTCCGAATATTTCTATCATAGTGGTCTGCTCTTTCCGTTATCTATTTTACCGCAAAAAAGATATCCCGCACCTTTGTACGGGATATCCTGTCATTACTTTTTATACTGCAGCATCGGTGTCCAGCGCGGTGCATTGTAGATATCCGTCAGCTGGTAACCGTAAAGCATATCTGCGTTCAGAACCGTTATATCGGAAACCGTGAGTCCTTCTTCATCGACCATCAGCGGTCCGTCATTCATGTAATAACGATCCTGGAAATTTCCGTCATAATCGTAGTAATCACAGATGAAGTCGATCTGGTCGCCTTTCTGGAATTCGATCAGGCCTTTCGCTTCCGTTCCGTTTTCGTAGACTTTCTGCGCGCCGAGCACGATACCGGCCGGATCTTCGTCTGTCCATTCAACAAGGATATGGACTTCCTCACCGTTCAGCATCGCCGGAATATATCCGCTGGTACGGAAGTTATTGTCATCGACATACTCATCTTCCAGCATGTAGTACGATACGACCTGGTCATTGATGGCAACCCATTTGCCGTCATATTCCACAATGAGGTCACCGTCATCGTCAAACTCAAAGATGTTGTCCAGACCGAGATCGATATATCCGGTTCCGTCATCGACCCATACATTCAGCTTGACATCATGTACCAGAGACCAGGACTGTTCATCCAGGGAGAGAACCTGTCTTCCGTCTTTTTCCGTCAGGACAAGATCTTCTGTCTCGATATGGTTCCTGCCGAAGAAGGAAGAGAACAGGTCTACAGTGCCCTGGTCATAGCTCTGACCGCCGCCCAGCAGAGTGGAGAGATCCATGCCGCCGTAGGAAGGCGCTGTCTGCTGGCCGCCGCCGAGGAACATATCCAGGATGGAATCCATGGAGTTTCCGCTGGAAGGCTGGCCGCCCTGGAGGATATTGAACAGGGAGTTGTTCGAGCCGTTTGTTACGATCTGTCCGGAAGCTCCCATTGTCGCAAAGGAACGTACTGCTTCGCCATAGTCTTCATCGAAATCAATGTTGTCATAGATCTTCAGCAGCTGGTTGACTTTATTCGTCGAACGATACGGGAAGTAGATGCTGAGACCGTAGGCATTCGTGACATTGCCTGTCTTGTTGTATTTGACGCATGACTTGATCGCGGCAGCGAGCTTTTTGCCCTCTGCTGTTCCCAGACGGTCGCAGAAATGTACGAGGTCGATCTGGTCAAGACGGTTGGACTGGGCAAATTCCCTTGTGGAATAACGCGCATTCGCTACACTCTGGAAGTTATTGCCCTTGACGTCAGCTGTGATCTTTTTCGAGAATGCCTTCATCGCGGCCGGTACGGTATTCTTGAATTCCGCCAGGTCGATCATGGAGAGCGTCGTCTTTTCCCTGCGCCCGGATTTTGCGACAAAGTCATCGATGATCTGCTTTCCGAAATCCAGTGACGGTGTGGAGGAATTCTTTGCCAGCATTGTCAGCCAGTTTGTATAGTACCAGCCTGTGCCCGGCTCGGTTTCTTCGGAAGCGATCATGTAATCCGCATACGGTTCAATGGCGATCGCGTTTTCCATATTTGCCATCAGGCAGGTATCGAACCCGATCACATCGAATTGCGTATTTCCGGCCTTGAGGGCAGCTGCGATCTCGTCAACGCTCATGGAATCGTTCGGGAACAGCTGGTCATGACCATAACCGGTAATGGAACCTGCGCCGTGATCCCAGAAGATAAGCATATATCTGTTTGCCGGGAAATTGTTTTTGCAGTAAGTGATAAATTCCGCAAGTGTATTCGGATCCGTCATGGATTTTCTGCCGACATTCGTTTCCAGCGGGATCAGGTTCTGGGAAGTTACCTGATAGATCTGGTTGGTCTTGTTGGACATGACGGAGTTCCGCCATCTCTGTGTACCGCCGGTCTCGAGAATGATATTGACTTTATCAGACATGGATGCATAGACCATTTCATTGATATCATTGGTCGCCATGCCGTAATTGCTTTCGAGATCTGTACCGCACATGTAGACCATGATCGTCATCTGGTCTTTTCCGCCGCCGAGCAGCTTTGTGTATTTCTGCCGTGTGCCGCTCGCTACGCTCGTATTAACCGTCTGTGTGGAAGCATCCACATAGGTCTGGTTATGGCTCTGCTGGGTACCGAAATTGAACAGGCCGTTACTGGAAGCCGGTGTCGTAACAGGCGTCGGCTTCGGTGTCGGCACCGGTGTGGATGCCGGTGTCTGCGAACCGGATCCCCCGCCGCCGAACAGCATGTACAGAAGCAGTGCTACGACAGCAGCGCCTCCTCCCATACCGCCGCGTACCAGCGCTTTGTTGGATGAAGCGGGTCTTCCCGAATTATAACTGGCATTGCCGGACGGACGTCCGCCCAGTCCTTCACCGCGTTTATGAACTTCTGCTGCCTTCCCGGAATCATGTCTCTTCCTGGAATGTGGCCGATTATTCTCTGACATGGAAATACCTCCCTTGTGTTATTAAAAGAATTATATCAATAAAGATTAATAAATGTACGCAGAATTATATCCCCCTGCCCCAATGCTTTGCCTGTTCTCCATGCATTCAAAACAACATGCAATTCTTTTTTGTTTTTTTTCTTCAATTTTTCTTGCCAACTCCAAAATGAAGTGGTAATATTTTGTTACTGCCTTAATAGCTCAGTCGGTAGAGCACCTGGCTGTTAACCAGGGTGTCACAGGTTCAAGTCCTGTTTAAGGCGCCATATATGCAAAAAACCCGATATTCGTGTAGATTATCGGGTTTTTTTCGTTTTTCTCAAACTTAGTTTGA